>CALEYM010000035.1 GCA_937926185.1 uncultured Bacteroidota bacterium
TTCAAAAAGCAGGTCGGTTAATGCGAAGGGTGTCTTCGCTTTAGTTGGTACAAAAACTGAACAATGACGCGGAACGGCAGTTTGGGGTTGCCTGAAGAGAGAGGTTTCGGGTTACATAAGAATACTGTTCACCGGTTGCATGGCCGGCGGTATATCGGTTTCATCCAGCATTTCCCGCAGGTCTATTTCAATGGTGCGGCTCAGGGCGGAAATGGGCACGTCGTTTGCGCTGCCTTCGAAGGGATTTTCAGAGGACTCCCCGATTTTTTCCATGGTGGTAAACACCCAGGATACCAGGGCACTGAAGGGGACGGTGAGCCAGACAAAATTTTCGCCCAGTTTTTCAAATTCCTGGAGCATGCCGAACGGCACGAGGAGGATGAACAGCCGGACAAAATACAGGTTGAGCGTGGCATACTGGCGCGGGTAAGGGAAGTTTTTGATGCGTTCGCATACGCCCTGCTGGTTGTACAGTTCCGCGAGCAGCTCCATCAATTCGACGTGGCGGAAATCTTCGATATATCCTTTGTCGAGCAGGTTTTGCAACTGACCGGATTGAAGACTAATGAGTTGTGTCGCTTTGTTTTTTTTACCCAGCACGTATTGCAGTTCCTGCGGTTCAAGATATTTCGCCAGTTCTTGCTCCAATGGGGTTTCGTGTTCCGGCACGCGAAAGGTTTTTTCACGGTATTCGATATTGTGCGCGAGAGCCATGCTCTCCCATGGCCGCTGTTCGCGCAGTTGGTAGCGCAGGGCGGCGAGCCAGGCAAAATGCCGGTATATCAGTTGTTGGCGTACCCGTTTCAATTCGTGCTCCGGCAAGGGAGAGGCCGCGCGTTTATTCGTCACGTAATCCTTCGCCATGATGCCCCAGGTGCGGCTGGTATTGACAATGGCGCCCCAGGCTTTGCGGGCTTCCCACAACCGGTCGTAAGAAGCGTTGTTTTTAAAACTGACCACGAAAGCCACGGCCGTGCCCACCATGGCAATGGGCACCCAGGGAATGGAGAGCCAGCTACAGCCGAATATTTCATACAAAACGGTGGGGATAAGGGCCAATAGCAGGTGCAGGTAGATGTCGCGCCGGGTCCAGTAAAGGGCTTCTTTGAGGCGGTAGTTGCGTCCGGAATGCATGGTGAGAATGTTTGTTTTTCAAAGCCTAATAAGTGAGCAAGAGCCGATCTGATACCTGTTCATCTTCAAGGGTTTCTCCTTCACGCTGGAACCGGCGTAACATAGAACGACCGCAATCAATATACATCTCATGTTCAAACAACCCATCCGGGATAGGCAAATCGCACAAGAGATTGCCTGATTTTTTATGGCCGTCTATACTCAATGCAACTTTTACGCCTTTGTATTTGGCAATGGCGATTTCATTTAAGAGTTCGGACAGTTTAAAGTCTTGGGCGCCATAAAGAATGGATTGGCTATGGGAATAAGGCGGGTCGCAATAAATCAAATCGCCAGTTTGGGACTCGGCAAAAGCAATTTTATAATCGCAATGCCTGAATTCGACGTATTTTAACCTGTTTTTCCATTCCACAACTCTTTTGGAAAAGTTTTCAACGGAGATTGGATCATGTACCCCACACGGGGTCGACATGTAACCATCTGCTTTACGAAAACGGACGATACCGCCGTAACACGCCCTTGATAAAAATAAAAAATCAGCGCCGTTTGGCTTTTCATTGTAGGAGGACCTGATTATTTCATATACCTCTTCTTTAGTTTTTTGACCTATCATGTTGCGTCTTTCAGCATACCAGGTCACCAGTTTTTGCGGGTTACTTTTTAAGGTAAGCCAAATTTCCATCAATGGAAGAAAAGTATCCGAGCCCAAGCCATTTCTGGGTGAAACTGTCGCTATTATGGCCCCACTTCCGAGAAACGGCTCAAAAAAACGCTTAAAATCTGTCGGAAAGAAACGAGTTATTTCAGCGGCAAATTTTTGTTTGTTTCCGACCCATTTTAGAAGCTGTGATTTGGGAGGATAATAAGTGTGGTACAGATTTTCAAGCGTTAATTGCATTCAAAAAAGATTTAGGAGCAAAAATATATCAATGTGTGTTAAAATCCAAATTTGGGATATGCTTTTTTGGGATACTAATTTTGGCTCGTGGAAAAATCAATAAACAGTAAAGAACATAAGATCATTGCTGACATGCTCTACCAACTTAGAATTGCCTCGGGTCTAAAGCAGGCGGAGTTGGCTGATTTACTTGGAGAACCCCAATCCTTTGTAAGTAAAATGGAAAGCGGGGAGAGAAGACTTGATTTGGTAGAATTGAAAACGATTTTAGCAACTTTGAACTCCAATTTGACAGATTTTGTAGCCGAATTGGAAGCAAGAATATCAAGAATATGATTTCTGACAAGCGATTTGTTAACCAACCGCTCGAATTTTGGGCAAACGTTAAGCTGATAAGCCAAAGGGTTGGATACACGGAAAGAAGCACATCAAAGATTAAAATACCTGCTCAGATAGAAATAGAAAAAGCGTATAAAAACCTTGGTCTTGATTCAAGCAAGTTATTTAATATCGGGGGAAAGCCGACCAGATTCGGAAATAAAATAATAGCTTATTTTGAGCATCGGGCAAATTGTCTGAATAAAGAAGTTGAACCCAATTTAATGAACCGCGAACAGGCAGAAAAACTATTTTATGAGCTTTTGCATGAATATAATCCTAAAAATCCACATCCTTTGAACAAACAAAAAGGGGATAAAAGAGCGCCGGCATTTTTTACAGGAATAGTTAACACCTTAATTGAGGCAAATATTTTTGGCCACGAGTGTGATTTTAACCCTAAATGGTTGACTTCGTTTACCTACAAGTCGTTTCCTGTCAGAACCTTATCCAGGCAAATTGATGGAGCCTTTCCTAACACGGTAAACCCAATTGCCATCTGGGAAATAAAAGAATATTACAATACGACAACCTTTGGAAGCCGGGTTGCAGATGGCGTATATGAAACCCTTTTGGATGGTTATGAATTGAATGAGGCGCGAAAATATCTTAACAGAGATATAAGCCATTATTTAATGGTAGACGATTATTTCACCTGGTGGGTAAAAGGTAAATCCTATTTGTGCAGGATTTGTGATATGGTTCACATGGGGTTATTAACCGAAGCGATTTTTGGCAGGGAAGTAGTGAAAAGGTTGCCGGTGATCGCAAAAGAATGGGTCGCCAAAATCTGAACAAACTTCGTTCACTCCATCACCCCGCTCATTTGCTCGCAACTGGTCAGCACCACCTCCCCGTCGGCCGACAAATTTTCCAGCAACACCGGCGCTATGGTATTCACGGCGCCCGTTCCGGCGGGCATTTCGATTTTGATATAATTGTCGGTAAATCCCCCGATCAGGGCCGGGTCTTTGTGCTGCTCGAACAAAACGGGTCGCATGGCGCCGAGGTGCTGCCGGTAAAATTCGCGGCGTTTCATTTCCGAAAGGCCACGCAGCGCCTGGTTGCGGCGGCGGCGTTCTTCCACGGGCACGGCGCCGGGCATTTCGGCTGCCGGGGTGTTGGCCCGTTCGGAGTAAGTGAACACGTGCAGGTACGATATGTCGAGTTGCTGGAGGAAACGGTAGGTTTCCAGGAAATCGGCTTCCGTTTCGCCCGGAAAACCCACGATCACGTCGCAGCCGATGCAGGCATGTGGCATGAGCCGTTTGATAGCGGCCACGCGTTCGGCGTACAGGTCGCGGCGGTAGCGGCGGCGCATGTCGTGCAGCTGTTTGTCGTTACCCGATTGCAGAGGCACATGAAAATGCGGCATAAAACGCCGGCTTTCAGCCACAAACCCGATGATCTCGTTGGTCAGCAGGTTGGGTTCGATGCTGCTGATGCGAAAGCGGTCCACCTCCGCTCCCTCATCGAGTGCCCGGATGAGGTCGATAAAAAGGGCTTCTTTTTTGGGGCGTTCGCCTTCGATAACGGCGGTGCCGTTGCCAAAATCGCCGAGATTGACGCCCGTCAGCACGATCTCGCGGGCGCCCATGGCCGCGATCTGCCGGGCGTTGCGCACGGCATTTTCCGCGGTGTCGGAGCGGCTGGCGCCCCGGGCCAGCGGAATGGTGCAAAACGAACATTTGTAGTCGCAGCCGTCCTGTACTTTGAGGAAGGAGCGGGTGCGGTCGCCAAAGGAAAAAGAGGCGCTGAAGGTGTTCACGTCGCGCACCTCGCCGGCGTGTATCATGCCTTTTCCCGGGGCTTTCGACAAGTCGTCGACGTAGTCGAGGATACGGAATTTTTCGCCGGCGCCCAACACCAGATCGACGCCGGGTATTCCGGCAATTTCGTCCGGTTTCAACTGGGCATAACAACCGGTCACCACCACAAAAGCGTTGGGTTGGCGCCGCAAAGCCTGCCGCACGATTTTTTTACACTCTTTATCCGCTTGTTCCGTCACCGAACAGGTGTTGATCACGTAGATATCTGCGCCGTCCTCGAAGCGGACAGGCCAATAACCCTTGTCCTCGAACAGACGCGACAGCGCGGAAGTTTCAGAGTAGTTCAGCTTGCAGCCAAGGGTGTGAAATGCGACGGTGCGCGGTGCGGACATGATGAGTATTTGAATTAGGGGTCGCAAAAGTACGTCAACCTCACCATTCCACCCCCACATTCAAAGAAATATACTCTGCCGTGGTCCGGTGCGCTTTGAGCGAGATGCCCGTGTGCAGGCGCAAGGGTGTGTTAGGCAGGGGAGGAAAGTAATACCGGATGGTGAGTTTGCTGTACCAGGGGGCGGGCACGAGTTGATTGAAGCCGGCCGGCCCGGTATAAATGCCGGCCAGCAACTGTACGCCCAGGGCGCCAAACAGGAACTCGTCGGCCAGGCTGAGGGCCAGGCGGGTGGCGCCGCGCCGGGCGTCGTTTTCGGAGCGGAATTGCCCGGCCTGAAGGGCAAATACCTTCACCGCGCGGTTGAACTCGTAGTCGAGCCCCGCGTGCAGGCGGTTTACTTTGTTGAAATGGAATAAAACGGCGCCGGAAAGCGCCCAAACGGGATAACGCGGCCCGTCGTAAACGGAATATTCGATCATGGCCAGTCCGCCCGATACCGAGACGCCCCAGCGCCGGGAGGGGCGTTTGGATTCCGGCGAGGGGTAAAAATCCGCTTCCCGGATGCCTTTGGGCGACCAGGCCAGCGAGAAATACCCACCGGGCAGGTTGACGCCGAAGTTGGGCAGGGCCGATGCGCCGTTGGAAAAATGACTGAGGCATAGGCCCGTTTGGAGCCGCCAGCAGGGGTTTAGACGTACCTCGACACCCAGCCGGAACTGGGTAAAATTGTTCCAGTGCGACCCGATGGCATTTTCCCCGGGGTTGTCGAAATAGTCGTAAGGCCGGGTCACGTATCCCAGCCCTGTACCGACCCGGAATGTTGCCAGCCAGCGACCGGAGCGCAGTACCGGTACCGAAAGATTAGGCAGCAGCCCCCAGACGTCGCCGTGCGCCCGCTCGCCCAGACGAAAGTGTGCCACTACCAGTCCGAACGCCGGGTAACGTTGCCACTGGTGCCAGGAGCGCAGGCCCCGGGTTTGCAGGCGCAGGCCCCATTCCTGGCCGAAAACGGGCTGGCCGGTTTGAATAGTGAGCTTTGGCGTGTGTCGCCAAAGCGTGCCATAGTGCAGGGTGGATTCCAACGCGACTGCATTTGAAGGCTGGGCTTCCAGCCGGAGGGCCAACAACCAAAGCACGAAAACTGATGCCGGCAATTTACCGCGGAGAAATGTATGTATGCGGTAATTCATTTTTCCGTTGTTCCTTCTATTTCCGCAATTTTTCGCAGCAACCAGTTTTTAGGCATGTTATAGGAGGTCTGCATCACCCGCTGCCGTAAGTCGGAAAGCGCCTTTTTATCGGATGCTGTGATATTGGACAGTTTTTTTATAATGTTCAAATAGTTATTGTATTCCCGTTTCAGGTTTTTGGAGATGACTTTGTTGCGCCGCAAATAAATTTTAAAACTGTCGATCAGGGAATCCAGGGCCAGGAACTCGTTTTGTTCATAGTAAGTACGCATCAGCATCGACTTGGCGCCAAGCGCGTAAACCACGTCGCTGTATTCCACGTCGCGCAGATATTCAATTACTTTATTATAGTCCTTCCGATAGAAACTGACATAAGCAAGGTTGAACATTTTAGCATTGTCGCGGATACGGGGCGGCAGAAAACCGGCATACTGCTGGATAAATTGCTCGGTCCAGGCATATTCGCCGGCGCCCAGGCTTACCGTGATAAAATTTTTAAAAACCGATTCTGGTAATTGCCCGTTTTCCAGCAGAATTTCCTGGTCTACCATACTCCTGATCAATTGGAAATACTTGTAATAATATTCGGTTTTACCCTGATTGATCTTCAATGCGCAGTAATTCTGGGCAATATGATAACATTCCCGCAAGTCTGCATGCATCAATTCCCGGGCGTACTGTTGCAATAATAACAATAGTTCCTGAAAATGATTTTCATTTTCCGACTCGGTAAAGCTTACAATGACCTTTCGGTAAATGAGGATCAACGGCACGGCGTTAAACCGTTCGTCTTCCAGATACTGCCAAAAACCCGGAATAACCGGTACTTCCCGTTCCGTTACCCTGAAACCGCGGTACAGCAGCCAGGAAATATACAACTTGAGTTTTTGGGCGAGATAGTAACATTCCAGAAAAAAATCTGCCTGGATCAGTTTATCCGTATATCCCGCCGTGGCCACGCTTTTGGAAGCGCGGTTGAAAATATTCCAGTACTGCCGAAACTGCGCGAAATAAAAATCCGTGGACTTGCCTTTGCTTTGCTCCAGCATTTTTTCAATTTGCCTTTCCACACCGGACAAGTGTTTTTGCAGTTCCGGTTTTTCCAGCACTTTTTGTAATTCCAGCGCTTCGGTCAAAGGGTCATTTTGGCGCGCTTCCTCCACCATAAAGCGTTGGGCCAACAGGGTCAGGTCGGAGGCCAGGCGGCGGAGGCGCCCGTGATCAAAGGGTTTGCGGGCATACATGGCTTTCCAAACGGCTTCCTTGCTCAATGTGCCGACGGCTTCATCCCCTTTGCGAATGGCCCCGTTGATCAGATCGAACAGGCGCGTGACGTCTTCCTGGTCGTTGAAATAAGGCGATTGTAAAAACTTTCTGAACCGGTTAAGGTCGTACTTTGTGAAAGTTTGAAGCAGGGAAAGCAGTTTGTCGCTGAACATGCCTGAAAAAACACCAATTAAAGAGAAATCTTAAAATTATGGTTTTCAATTTGTTGAGTGTTAGCAAAAACTTTTTTTTCTCCGGCAAGTTATGCAAAATGTTTTTTGAAGTCCGGCATCAAACCGCAATCTTTGTAAAGTGAAATAATGCCCTTGACAATTTTAATAACTATGCGTCCATCTCTACCACGTTATTCTGCACTTTCCGGACCCGGCCATTTTGGGGGATGGGTCATCGTCATAATGCTGCTTACCCTGGCATGGAACTCATTGGACGCCCAATGCGACCAGGTGGGTTGGGTGGCCAGCGTTACGCCGGGCTGCGGCGCCAAGATCATAAACCTGGACAATTTTGAAATCCTCCAGGCCGTGGAAGGCGCCGGAAACCTGGGCAGCGGGAAAACCATCCGTTTTGCATCGAAACCCGCCCTGCTGCCGCCCGGATGTACGGCTACCGGGATGAAAGTGGTGGCGCTCACCTGCACATCCGACACTTTGCCCTGTAAGGCTCAATTCGGCCATGCCGTCAGTCCATCGAACGCTTTCCGGCTATCCTTTGAAGCTAAAATTTATGATCCCGCCGTACAATTTTGCACCTGGACCTTTGGCGACGGCGCCACGGCTACCGGCTATTCCGTACAGCATACCTTTGCGAATGAAGGGTACTACGACGTGTGCCTTACCGTGACGGATGCCTGGGGATGTTCGGCAAAAGAATGCCGGAAAGTACTGGTCACCGAACAAAATCCCAATTATTGCGACTATGACGTGCAACTGACAGCGGTAGGCGCCAAACTATTCGGCAAACTGGTACCGGTGAGCAGTAACGCCGGCATCATCAAATCGATCAAATGGTTTGACAATAAAACGAACTATATCTATTCGCAATCGCCCGAATTTACGACCATTCTCCCCGGCGAAGGCAATTACTACATCTGCGCGCAATATGAAGTGAAAGATCCGGAGAATGGCAGTATTTGCGTAACGAGCCGCTGCCAGCCCCTCACGGTAGCGCCGGCCAGTTGCGTCAACCCTTCTATGATAAATACCGGCGCCGTCTGTCCTTCTTTTTTCGCCCCGGTCTGCGGTTGCAACGGCGTAACCTATATCAATGAATGTGAAGCGGTCGCGGCAGGCGTAACCCAATGGTGGGCAGGGGAATGCGGTATTGCAACGTCGGGGTCGTGTGGCGCCGACATGGATGCCCAGATTGTCACTGGCTCGCCAGCCAATGGGTACACCGTACAGTTCAGGAATTTGTCCAGTGGCAATTACACGTCGGTACAAATAGATTTTGGCGATGGCAGCCCGCTCTGGCAGGGCGGGCCGGCAGATACGGTTTGTGAACACCATTACGCAAGAGGCGGCGTTTACCGCACTAACCTCACCGTATGGAAAAACAACAGCTGCGTCTCCTCCGTCTCCAAACTTTTTATTACCGATGCCCATAACATGAACGCCGACAACGTACCCGCCGGTACCGATTACGTGCTGCCCGGCGATGCCAACGGCGACAAAAAAGCCAATGTGTACGACCTGCTGAACCTGGGGCTCGGATTCTCTGCCGCGGGCGCTCCGCGGCCATTCGCCACTACGGCCTGGACGCCTCAATTTGCCGCCAACTGGCCGGATACCACCCTTCAGGGGATCAATTACAAACATCTGGACTGCGACGGCAACGGCGCCATCAACGAATTCGACCGGGGGGCTATCGAGCAGCACTATACGCCTATCGACAGTAATAAATCCGCTTACATACCCAATGCACCCTCGGTACGCGTGAAGTTTGCCCAGGATACGCTGCTCATAGACCCGAACAGCACCACGCCGATCCAGATCACCGCCGATGTAATGGTGGGTTCTCCCTCCAAACCGGTATTCGGGCTTTACGGCCTGGCATTCGCGCTGCAGTATCCCGATTTTATGCAACATGACCCGGAAATCTTTTACAGCGCCAACTCCTTTTTCGGATTTCCGAGCGATATCCTGTTGTTGCCAAAAGACAACCACAACCGCCGCCAGTTCGACATGGGTTTTTCCAGAAAATATGGCCAGACGGTTTCCGGTTACGGCAGTATCGCCAAAGTCAATTTTACCACCAATTTTATCATTATAATCGACGTAATAGAACGCACCGGCAACAAGGTCATTCCGCTTACAATTCCCGTTGTTGGTCTTCGGGCCATCGATGCGAAAGGAAACCGCCTGGCGCTTAATGAAGTTGTACAGGACACCTTGTGGCTCCGGATACCGGAAGTTGCCACGGGCGTCTCCGACAGCAATCAATTGGATCAACGCGCTTCCCTTTACCCCAACCCCGCGGGCGATCTGGCCATCCTTGCCACCGGCGACCTGCAGGTGGAGCGGGTGGAAATATACAATGCCCTCGGCCAACTGGCGCGCTCCCTGCCTCCCTCGGGCGAGCGCACCCTTCGCATCGATACGCATGCTTTTGCACAGGGCCTGTACACCGTAAGGGTACACACGACAGAGGGAATATTGAAAAAACGACTCCTGGTACAACATTAACACGACCAACACTGTTTTGCCAACGCCTTTCTCCGCCCGCCTACGGGGAAGGCGGTTACTTCAGGGCTGAGGCGATTTATAAAGGTTTAGTGGTTAAACCCTCATAAACTATACAAAATGACAGACAACGAAACAGCCGAATTCCCGCCGGAAGAAAGTCCGGCGCCCGTATTTGAACCGGCGCCCGAAGGTGTCGACGTTCGTCCGGTACAGGAACGGGCCGGGCAGGTTAAAGATCAGATTGGCCGGGTGATCGTCGGGCAGGAAGCCATGATGGACCA
>CALEYM010000036.1 GCA_937926185.1 uncultured Bacteroidota bacterium
GGGCGCGTGAATTTAAGGATGCCGAATTTGGGAACTTCCGCCGGCTGGCCGTCGGGCCCGACGGCCGGATTTACCTGGCCGGAGGGCTTCAGGTGGCCGGTTTTGAAAACAGTCCGGTGTTGTGCCTGGATGCATCCGGAAATTTGCTTTGGAAGGCTCAGACTTCCCTTTCATCCTTCCTCGATGCGCATATTCAGGTAGGCACGGACAGCAGGATACGGGCCGTGTTTCTGCAAGTGAGCAGCGGCGCTTTCAGGGTACAGGTTTTTGAATTGAACAAATTTGGCGATCTGCTTCAGAATACTATCCTCGGTTTGCCCGCCGGCGACATTATGACCGACGCGGCAATGGATACAACCGGACGCCTTTTTCTGCTCACCCAGCGGTTCACGCAGCAAAACGTACAGCGCGATGCCGCCCTGAGCGCATACCAATACAACGGCGCCGGGTATACACCCTTATGGACCCAATCCTATGGCGATACGGCGCCGGCGGAAGTGGATGCATACCTGGAAAGTTGCCGTTCCACCCGAAATACCTTTTTCACCGCTTACTATAGCTATAACCCTGATATTGAAGGCCCCAGCCTGTGGCTTTTGCATACCGATACGGCGGGAAACCTGTTGAGCGCCACCGACCTTGTCCAACCCGCCGTTTTGCTGGCAGCGCCCATGCAGGCCACGGCCGACGGCGGCTGCGCCATTCTACTCTATGGAGACGGAAAACAACATCTGCTGAAAATTGACGCCGCTGGCCAGCTCCAGTGGCAAAAGTCGCTGGAGCTTCCGAACCAGTTTCTGGGCTTGCCGGCCGCATTCCGGGTGATGCCGGATGGCGGATATGCCATTTTCGCCGGTTCAATACACGTACAAAACGGGTTTCAACCCGCGCTGTGCCGCCTGGATAGCCAGGGATCGATCCTTTGGATAAAAACGCTCGAATTGTCTGCCAATGCCGCATATCTTGAAAATATGCTGCCGCTTCCAGGCGGCGGATTTCTGATGCAGGGCGGCCAATTCGAAGCCGGCAGCCAGGATTGGAACCTGCTGCTGGTGTTTGCCAACTCAAAGGGTGAAGTACAACGGGAAATACGCCATCCGGAAACACAGAATATCAGCTCCTGGAACAAATCGGGCGGTATCAGGCATACTTCCGACGGAGGTTTTTTACTGGCCGGGCGAATCGTTCAGGGAACAGGCCCAAACAACATTTACCGCAACGGGGTGGCCCTTTTGAAATTCGATGCGCATGGCGCGCATCAGTGGGACAACCGGCTGCTCGAATTGAGCGGCGACGCCGATGTGTATTTTGCCTCGATGGATGAAGTGCCCTGCCAGGGTTTTGTCTTGTCGGCCCAGGCGTATTTCGAAAATGACGACAGTAACCTGCCCTGGCAACCCCGGGAGGAAGATTACCTCCGTATTCTGCAATGGATCGATTATAGCGGCCGGGTGCGGGCATTTTTCAATATGAAAACATATCCCTCCCCCAGCGCCACCGATTTTGATTTTTTGCCTGGCTACACTTATTATGAATGCGGTGGCAAGGACAATCCGAATTACCCGGATATCTATTTTTGGCGCGTACAGTTCCCGCCGGCGCCGGATAGTTCCGGACATGCAGGTACCGCCCTGGAAATTGCGCCGAATCCGTCGGGCCATACGATGTGCCTGTCCTTTTCTTCGGAATACACCGGGCCGCTGGAGGTGGAGATATTCGACGCGGCGGGGCGCCTGGCAGACCGTTTTACGAGCTTCAAATCCGAACAAAAATGGATGAGCCGGTATTACAATCCGCTGGCGGGCGGACGGTATGTTGTGCGCATAAAAGCCGGGAAAGAATTTATAACGGCACATTGGGTAAAAAAATAACTTGAAAATACTTTTATCTTTGGTCTCGTAATCATTGTTCCACAACAAACATTCGGAGCACTAATCATGAGACTTTCCCTGCCGATTATCATCTGTTTCCTGTTTTGCCAGGAAGCGGCCTTCACCCAATCCGGATTTGAAAAAATCGACGCCCGTGCCGACACTTTTGGCCGTTCCTTCACCGACGCCGTCGAACTTGCCCGGCAACTAACGCAGCCATATCAGACAGATATAGAAAAAGCGCGCGCCATCTTCACCTGGGTGGCGCGCAATATCCGTTTTGATTGTGAAAAGTTCCGGCGCCCGGAAAAAGTCCGTTTTACGGCGCAAACGGAAACAGAATTAAAAACAGAACGGGAAAAATGGGAGGCTGGTCAGATCCGGCAAATACTGCGCAAAAAGAAAGGCGTTTCTGAAGATTACAGCCGGCTGTTCAAAACGATGTGCGAGGCCGCCGGCCTGGAGGCCGTTGGCATCACGGGCTGGGGGCGTTCTTTTTACGACCCCTTTCGCAAATTGCCCAAAAAACCGAATCACGCCTGGAACGCCGTCCGGATCGACGGCCAATGGCGCCTTGTCGACGCCGCCTGGGCCGCCGGATACACCGACGACCGGGTGAGAAAATTTACCGCTTATTTTCAACCGGGTTATTTCCTGACGCCGCCCGAGCGTTTTGTGGAAGATCATTTGCCGTTTGAAGAGAAATGGCAGCTAACGCCTTGTTTGGTAAGCCGGGAGGCCTTTACGCGGCAGGCCTACAGTAATTCCGCCCAAACGGCGTTTCGCATCGGGGATTACTGGCCCAAAGCCGGACAACTGATCGCGCAAAACCGCGAGGTGGAGATCTGTATCAAACTGGATAGCGTACCGCCCGCGCTGGTGGTGGTGTCCAATAATTCCAAAGCGCTGGAGGCCCGGCAAACCGTGGAGGACGACTTTATCGTCCTGCGTTTCAAAAAGCCCGTGCGGGGTGAAGTAGGCGTTTACGGCGGGGAGAAAAAGGGAAAAAAAGAATGGCTCTTGCGGTATAATCATTAGTGCCGCTCAAAGGATGCCCGAAGCCGGCCATGGATGTGGCGTTGACCAACCAGGCTTAAAATTTCAGGCGATTTTTGGGGTTAACTAGCAATCTCCTTTCTACCGGGTATACCCGGTTTTAGCTGGTAGATTTCGGACATTAATGACCACAAATATTATGGGACGCTGCACTTACTCAAATAGTTACAAAATTAGAAAATACTGTTTTGGCGTACAGATTGCAACTGTCTGTACCACAGTAATTTGTGCTGAAATTGAATAGGGGCTGACACCTATTTCCGCGTCTTTTTACCTTAAAAATGTGGCTAAAACTGTACTGGCACGCCTTGCCGGCAGGCTACACCTTTGTTCCGGGTTTTGCGCAAAACACCGGAAATCAAAGCCATTATTCACTGCACAAATCATTACTGTATGAAAACGCTGTTAAAAATCAGTTCGACTTTTTTGCTCGTATTCTTCCTGTTGCCGGCCTGTGAAAAAGACGAGGAAGCGCCTGCCCCTGCCCCGGCAGCCAAACCGTCATTATCGATAGAAACCGTTAAAGGTCCCGAAAAGGAGGACTGCGGCGGATTCGAATGGCAGGTAAAATTCAAACTTAAAGATGCCGATAAACAAAAAGGCTGGGTCGTGCAAAAAATCATCTTCGCGGAAAAAGTAAACAATTGCGACGACTCTAAACGCATCGACAAAACCCTGACTTACTGGGAAGCATGGGAAGTATTGCTGCCACGCAACACCGATTCCCTCTGGTACCTCGGCAACGGGACTTACGACGATATGTACCGTTCGCCCGCTTATCCCAATTCCAAAGGATCAAAAGATGTCAAAGGGCAAGTCAAATTCTTCACGGATCAGAAATTGCCCGACACCTTCAAGAAAAATAACCGCGACACTTATGCCGGCGTACTGCCTTCCACCAAGGAAAAACCCGATTTCTGGGACGATAAGGATGCCCTGACCCACGACCTCAATACCACCTGGGTATGCTGCGATGCCACCAAAACCACTACCCAAACCACCACGCCGGAAGTGAAAGAACCGGTCAAAGGTAAAATACCCGACAAAACCCTTCTGGACCCCATCGGCCACCTGATCGACGAAGCCATACCGGCCTGGACAGCGGGATATACTGCCGCCGAATCGGGACAACTGGTGGGTGTCGCCTCGGAAATTTCCAACTTGCCCATCCAACAACTGCAACTGTCGCTCGGCCTGTATGCACAGGTTTTCTCCGGCACGGATGAAGAAATAGACGCCATGTCGAAGGTGTACCTCCTGCTGCGCGTACTGTACAACCTGCCTGCCAACGCCGACCGCGAATCGGTAAAAGTTTTCGGCGGCTGGATTCACCCCAGCATCAGCAATCCCGGAACGGGATTCAACCTGGGCTGGCCCGTGGCAGCCAGCGGCTTCGGCCCTTCGGCCAAAATTCAGGTCACCGGCGCCTTTGACGGCTACCTGGGCCGCGCTTACGACGCGGTGGGCGAGTTGGGTTATTTCAATGGCAATTTTCCGCGGCGGGCTTTTTGAGTAGGCGAGCGTTGCTCTCCCCACCGCGGCGGGCTCCCGATTACCCACAAGTTAAAGTTCTTATTCTTAATATGTTCCGTATCCACAGACCCCAAAGGGGTCGAATGTGAATAGCCCGGTATGAAATGCCGGGTTTGCATGCGGAACGACGTCGCGCAACCGCGAAGCGGTTGAATGTGAATTGGATACACGCCTGACATTCAACCGCTTCGCGGTTGCGAAATGGTTTGGTCGCGCTTCATCCCGGCATTTCATGCCGGGCTATTCATATTCGACCCCTTCGGGGTCTTCAGATGCAAAACATTTCACGTAAATGAACTTCATCTTGTGGGTAATCGGGAGCGCTAAAGAGGAGGGTCTGTCCCGTACTTTAGTCGGGGGGCCGGGAGTGGGGTTTCACGCGGCAGGGTACAATTTGCAGATAGTCACTAAATTTTTTATTGAATCGCTACATAATTCGACGGCACGGTGATGCCGAACTTGTCAGCCGCCGCGCGGTTATACACCCGTTTGCGCACTTTCACCATTTCCCATTTCAAGCCCTGCGTCGATTTGTTTTTTAAAAATTGTGCGGCCTGTTGCCCGGCCTGGTAGCCCCATTGGTACAGATCGGCGCCATAGGCGGCCACGGCGCCGCGCGCCACCAGTCCGGCTTCGCTGGTAAACACCGGAACTTTGGCTTCGTTGCAGGATTTGATGATCGTTTCAAACGCGCCGAACACCGTGTTGTCGGGGTTGGCAAAAAAAGCGTCGATGTTTTCGTTGAGCAGGGCGCCGGTTACCAGCCGGGCTTCTGCCGTGGCATTTACGGGGCGGGCGACAAGTTCCACGCCGAGTTCGTCGGCCAGCCGCTGAAGCCGTCCGAACGCTTCCACCGATTGCGGCTCCGACTGGTTGTACAACAGCCCCACCCGCAGTTTGGCGCCTTTCGGTTTGACCAGTTTCGGGATGATGGAAAACGAGGTGTCGATATAATCCAGGTTTTCGGCTACGCCGAACAGGTTGGACGGCACCATACCGCCGGGCCCCTGTACCCGCATCAGTTCCGGCGTGGGCGCCACCATCATAAATATGGGAATATCGCGGGTATTTTGCAAAGCCGTGATGGTGGGCAGGGAAGGACAGGTGGCCAGCAGCGTAACATTTTGGGAAATAAAATACTTCACGATCTGGGTCAGCGTGGGGATGTCGCCCTGGGCATTGCGGTACACGAATTTCATCGTTTTTTGTTCCTCCGAAAAACCCGCCTCTTTCAGCGCCGCGAGGAAACCGTCTTTGGCCTGTTTAATGGTAGCATCCTCAAAAGCGTCGGCGAAACCGACGGTGGGAACGTCGCTTTTGGAGCCGGTGCAGGCGGTGAAGATGAAGAAAAGCAGAAAAGGGAAAAACAGGGATTTCCCGTTGGAGTAGTTCATTTTATCTAATTTTCGTCAATGTTTTTGTTTCACACAAAAGTACGCACATCATGGATCAATTCATGCAAGCCGCTATCGACGAAGCCCGGCAGGGTCTGCGGGAAGGCGGCATCCCGATCGGTTCCGTGCTCGTCCATAAGGGCCGGATCATCGGCAGGGGACACAACCGGCGCATTCAAAAAGGCAGCCCCATCCTGCACGGCGAAATGGACGCCCTGGAAAACGCCGGCCGTCAGCCTGCCTCCGTATACCGCGAATCGGTGCTGTATACCACCCTTTCGCCCTGCGCCATGTGTACCGGGGCTATTCTCCTGTACGGTATTCCGAGGGTGATCATCGGCGAAAACAAAACTTTTATGGGCGAAGAAGACCTGTTGCGGCAAAGAGGGGTGACCGTGGAAGTACTCCACAACGCCGATTGTATCCGGATGATGGAAGACTTTATCCGGGATAAACCGGCGTTGTGGAATGAGGATATAGGAGAGTAACGACTTACGACTTAGGACTTTAGACTTACGACTTGGGGGCAGCGCGTAAAGCAAACTTCTGCACATTTTATCTGGGCAAAAAATCGCAATGTCCCCAGGCGCTGCTCCCAAGTCGTAAGTCTAAAGTCCTAAGTCGTAAGTCACAATGCTCTTACCCAAATATTCCGGAACCGCACCTTATCGCCGTGATCCTGCAGGATAATGGGCAATTTGTCGGGATGTTGCACGTAGTAGGGGTGACCGATGTAAATGGTCGGGCCTTTCAGTTCGAAGTGATTTTGCACCAGTATGCCGTTGTGAAAGGCGGTAATGGCAGCAGGTTTGAGCACTTTGCCGGCTTTGTCGAAACGGGGCGCCGTGAAGACGATGTCATAGTATTGCCATTCACCGGGCGGACGGCTGGCGTTCGCCATCGGGATCGACTGCTTGTATACTGCCCCGGCCTGCCCGTTGGGGTAGGTGGTATTTTCGTAGGAATTCAGTACCTGAATTTCATAGTTGCTCATCAGGAATACGCCGCTGTTGCTGTACTGCTGCCCTTCCTTGCCGGGATCAACGGGCGCCAGCCACTCGACGTGCAGCTGCACGTCGCCAAAAGCTTGTTTTGTTTCGATCGCGCCCGTGCCGGGTTTGACGATCATGGCGCCGTCTTTTACCTCCCAGCCGGCCGGTTCTTCCCTGATTTCGGAGCCGTATTTTTTTGCAATGGCCTCCACGTCTTCCATTTTACCGCCGTAGCCGAGCGCGCATTTGCGCCATTGCGACAGGTCTTTGCCATCGAACAGGATGATCGCATCCGAGGGTGGGCTGCCCGGAAAAATACCTGGTGTTACTTTCGGCGGTACAGGTTCCCAAACCTCGGTGGCCTTGGGGTCGGTGATTTGGGCGAAGGCTAAGTGGGTCGTGAGAAGGGCAAAAATGAATGAAAAGTGTTGCTTCATATTTTTTTGCGGGAAAAGGTAGGAAGAATGTGGTTTATGATAGTTTAGAGAGTTTAGAGGGTTTAGAGGGTTTAGAGGGTTTAGACAAGTTTGTAGGTGACAGTTGCAGGCGCTTCCTTATGTTTGCAGCCAAATCTGTTTACTGCTCTCCGGTTTAATTTTCAGTGTACCTGCTTCATCTTTGATCCCCGGCCTGCCAACTCCCGACTAAGGGGGGCCGCCGGCATTTAATTTATCCAACATACATTCGCTGATTCAATACAATGAAAAATCAAACGCTTAAAAAAATCGCCAATACCATTCGCGGGCTGTCCATCGACGGGGTGGAAGCAGCCAATTCGGGTCACCCCGGCATGCCATTGGGCATGGCCGATGTCGCGGCCGTGCTGTGGTCAGAATTTCTGAAACACAATCCCCAAAATCCGCAATGGTTCGACCGCGACCGTTTCGTGTTGTCGGCCGGACATGGCAGCATGCTCATTTACAGCCTGTTACATTTATACGGATACGATTTGCCGCTGGCGGAACTCAAAAACTTCCGGCAGTGGAACAGCAAAACCGCCGGCCACCCCGAATACGGCCACGCGCCCGGCGTGGAAACCACCACCGGCCCCCTGGGGCAGGGTATTTCCAACGCCGCGGGCATGGCACTTGCCGAAAAGATGCTTTCCGCCCGTTTCAACAAGGGCAGTTATAAAGTGGTGAACCACCACACCTACGTGATCGCCAGCGACGGCGACCTGCAGGAAGGCGTCTCCCACGAAGCCTGCGCCCTGGCCGGTCACAACCGCCTGTCGAAACTCATCGTGCTGTACGACGACAACCATATCAGTATCGACGGCGAAACGCACTTGTCGTTCAGCGAAGACGTGCTGAAACGTTTCGAAGGCTACGGCTGGCACACCCAACGCATCGACGGTCACGACTACGACGCCATCCGCTCGGCCATTACCCTGGCCCGCGCTTCCGACCGGCCTTCCATTATCGCCTGCCGCACCGTGATCGGATTTGGCAGCCCCAATAAAGCCGGCACGGAAGAAGCGCACGGCTCTCCCCTGGGCAAAGACGAAGCCCTGCTGACGAAAAAGAAGTTGGGCATACCCGCCGAACCGCTGTTTTATATCCACGATGAAGTGCTGAAAAACACCCGCAAAGCCGTACCCGACGGCGCCCGGGCCGAACGCAACTGGCAGGAACTGCTGGGCAAATACCAAAAAGCGCGCCCCGAACTGGCCGCCGCCTTCCAGTCCTGCGTGAAAGGCGAAGTGCCCGAAGCCGCACTGGCCATCCCCGAATTCCCGGCCGGAAAAGTCGCCACCCGCAACGCTTCCGGTAAAGTGCTCGACTTCCTGGCTGCCAAAATCCCGGCCCTCGTGGGCGGCTCGGCCGACCTGACGCCTTCCAACAAAACCTTCGCCAAAGGACAAACGCCGTTCAGCGCGAAAAACCCCGCTGGCCAGTATATCCACTACGGTGTGCGCGAACACGGGATGGCTGCCATCATGAACGGCATGGCCCTGCACGGCGGCGTTATTCCTTATGGCGGCACCTTTTTCGTTTTTACCGACTACATGCGCCCTTCCATGCGCCTGGCAGCCCTGATGGGCATCCGCGTCATCTATGTGCTCACCCACGACTCCATTGGCCTGGGCGAAGACGGCCCCACCCACCAGCCCATCGAACACCTGGCCGCCCTGCGCGCCATGCCCAATCTCTCGCTCATCCGCCCCATGGACGCCAACGAAACCGCCGTGGCCTGGAAAATGGCGCTCACCCGCACCGACGGCCCCACCGGGCTCATCCTCACCCGCCAAAACCTGAGCAACTTCGACCGCGCCGCCCAGGGCATGGCCGCGGCAGAAGAAGCACGCAAAGGCGGCTACGTCCTGACGGAAGACAAGGATTTTCAGCTTATCCTGATCGCCACCGGCTCAGAGGTGGAAATTGCCGTGGCGGCGAAAGCATTGCTGAATGCCAAGGGCAAACGGGTGCGCGTGGTGTCCATGCCCTCAACCGATGTTTTTGACAAACAATCTGCCGCCTATCGCGAAAGCGTGTTGCCCGCTTCCTGTACCGCGAGAGTGGCCGCGGAGGCCGGCGCTTCCATTGGGTGGTACAAGTACGTGGGTTTGAACGGTCGCATTGTGGGTCTTGATCATTTCGGCGCCTCGGCGCCTTATGAGCAACTGTATGAAAAATTCGGTTTGACGGCGGAACAGGTGGCGAACGCGGCCGGGGAGCTGTGACCGCGGCCAGGAAGTATGATGGAATTGACTCGCGTTGGGCAGGCTATCTAAAACGCGCCTTAGGTAACAAAAAAATTCCGGGATAAGGCCGGCTTGCCGCCCCTTTAAAAGTAAAGAATACAAATGACGCATGGGCGACAATGCTTTTGTGGCCGTATGCCGTTTTTTGTCTAATTTTGTACGGCATAATCCATCCGTGTACCCATTTTAAATCAAAATCCAAGTGAACCATGCGAATAAGGTAAGCCTTGCGAATTACTTCTTGCTGGGATTTATAGCCTGTTATTATCTGCTCGGTTTTTTCTGGGTGGACCCCATCATTGAGCGGCAACGCTGGGATGAACGTGATTTTCATCTGCCCACTATCCTGCACTTTATTGATTTACCTTTTGCAGAAGCTATCAAAGATTACGAGCCGGCAACATTTCCCCTTTATCACCTCATTTACGGTGTCTTTTATCAATACCTGTCGCATGATACCCAG
>CALEYM010000037.1 GCA_937926185.1 uncultured Bacteroidota bacterium
TTAATAAAAGTCTGCATGGCTCGCGGTTGGATTGATTAAGGTGAACGTTTAGTAATTTCAAGAAAATGGCTTCAGCCGGGTCAAAGGTAACGCCAGCTGAAGCACATTATTTTTATTTTAACGTATTTTGAACACCAGGTCGCCCAATTTACGGGCGGCGATGTCGCCCGGGCATTTTGCTTTGATGTCCAAATAGTAGTACACGTCGCCCGGCGCGGCGCGGCTGATCATATCCGCCACGTCCGAATTATAGCGGGCGCCGTTATTGGTTTTCTCAACAACGTCGGCGCGTTTTTTCTGATAAGCGACGGTATAACCCTGAATGTCGCACTTGGCGTCGAAGTCGAAGTTTTCCAAAACAGCCGCGATACCGCCCTGCGCCTTGAAGGTGCCGTTCGGGATAGCGCTCGGATGTTTCTGGGCGCCCAGCAACGGGATCGGGTCAGGGATACGTTTGACTTTGTACTTAAACGTGGTAGACGGCAAGTCGCCACCGGAGAGGGTGATGGTGGCTTCGCCCGGAGCAGTGGCGCGAACGATGTAGTGCGAACCGTCAACACGCGAAAGCGTGATACCGTTGCCGCTCACTTTCAGATCGTTGGACGAAACGCCGGCAGCCGCAACGGTGATCGGGTTATCCACGCCGATATAGAACACGTTCATTTTGTCGAGCTGGACGGAAGCGGAACGTTCGCCGACTTCGTATTCGAACTCTTTTTCGTAGGGTTTTACTTCCCCCGTAAGCGGGTTCTTTACGTTGATCCGCACGTTGTACTTGGAAACGCCGGTTCTGCCGGTGGTAGTCTCATAGTGAGCCATACCTTCTTTGACCGGTATGTTGCTTCCATTGACTGAGATGCTGATGTTATCGGCCGATTTGCTGTACGCGCTCAGGAAAATGTCCGCCTGGTATTTTTCACCGCGGATGACGTATCCTTTGGGGGCAGAAATAACCGGAACGAAAGCGTCGGGACGGAATTCCTGGCCGCCAACTTTGGCATTGCAAAAGTTCAAAACTGCCGTGGCGGAGCTTTTGGCGTCCGACTGAAGTTTGCCGAGGATAGGGAAGCAGGCTGCCACCGGCATTTGGCGGAATTTAAAATCCACCCAGTCTGTTTTATCGGTGCCGGCGGGCAGTTTCTCAATATCCAGCGGCAGTGCGGCTGCGACGTTCGGGTCGTTATCGGCCATGGCGAGCAGTTTTTCACGCGTCTCTTTCACCTTGTCCATAATGTCGTAACCTACACCGCGTTTGCCGTCCTGACCCAAAACAAACCACCGCGTGGTAATATCCTTATTACGGATATCCTTTGGAATGTTCGGATCTTTCTTCGAAGGGCCCTGGGCCTTGCTGAACAATTCCTGCCGCAATTCGTCGATATACTTGACAAAATCCGCCGAAATCTGCTGGGCTTGCTTGGCCTGATTGCGATATTTTTCGTTATTTTCGTTCTTATACGCGTCAGCCTGCTTATCGATCGCCTTCATCAATTGTTCATTATTGGTTTCCACGATGGCGCGGCTGTTTTTCAAACCGGTGTCCAGCGAGAAGAAGGCGTTCATCACTTCGGCAGATACGTTCAGCGCGAGCAGTGCGGTCAACACCAGATACATCAGGTTGATCATTAACTGTCGCGGCTCCTTTGGTATTGACATAAAGCGTTGTCTTTTTAATGTTTATAATTAAGGAGTGACACAAAACGCAGCGGCTGCTTACTGGCGGCCGATGTTGGCCATAGCGGCCAGCATATTGCCGTACACGGTATTCAGCGATCCGAGATTTTTGTTCAAAGCGCCCAGTTGATCTTTGTAGTTACGCACGTCTTCGGCAGACTTGGCCATGTCGGCCATGGCTTCGTTCATTTTCGTGTAGAAGTTGCTCATTGATTTGACCTGTTCCTGCGCGCCGGAGAAGTCGACCTCCTGAAGGGCTTTCAGGGCGCCGAGGCTTTTCGACATGGATTGCAGTTCGGTCAGCATGCCGCCCAGTTGGCGCTCCACCACGTCGCCGTGAAGGGGGGCTACTTCGGGCATGTTGTTGCTTGGGCCGGCAGTCAGTGGCTGCAGGCGGGCGTTGTAGTCGTCGAGGCCCGGATACAGTTTGTGCCAGTAGTAGTCGGGTTCGGGGCCGATAACGCCGAGGAAAAAGAAGATGATGGCTTCCATGCTCAGTCCAATGATGAGCATTTCGGAAGCGCCTTCCCAGCTTTCGAGTTTGAACAGGGCGCCCAAAAGTACGATGGCAGCGCCGATACCGATGAGGAGGTTCTTAAAGTACTTGAAAGACTTGGTTTTGACGAAACTCATTGTTTTAAACTTTTTAGCAGTTTACAAAAAAGGTTGACTGATTTAATTTTGATATGAGGGTGTTTAAAAAGCGCCGCAAAAGTAGCAATAGCCTGAAAACTTATCCAAAGAATATTTTGAGTTAAGCCTGGAATTGTTTTATTAATTGTCTGCTGTTAGCAAACAATGGCTTTGTGTGCTACGATAAGTCGGTGTGGGATGGTTTTGCAGAATACAAAATTGGATGAGGGCAAAAAACAAAGGGCAAAACGCAAGAATCATCGCAAAATTTTATTCGCGGTGAAATTTTCTTGCTTTTTTGCCCTTTGCATTAAATTTTCCCTGTATTTAGAAGTCGTTGATCGAGCGTCCCAGGAAGGTCAGCACGCAACGGAATCCAATGTAGCACTTGGTCGTGTCCTGATATTCCCAGGAACGGGTGCCGGTTTGCAGGAAGAATGCGATGTCTTTCCAGGAGCCGCCGCGGATCACTTTGCGCTTGGCCGTTTGCGGATCGTCTTCCTTGGCATCGTAGCGGATGTCGGGGTTCAGATCGTGCATAAAGGAATAAGCGTTTTCAAAGTATGCCGTTTCGGTCCATTCTGCCACGTTGCCGGCCATGCAATACAACCCGTAATCGTTCGGGTAGTAGCCGTCGGCTTTAACGGTGTACAGACCGCCGTCTTCGGGATAATTGCCGCGGCCGGGTTTGAAATTGGCCAGGAGGCAACCCTTGGCATTGCGGGTGTAATAAGCGCCCCAGGGATAGGGGGCTTCTTCACGGCCACCGCGGGCGGCGTATTCCCATTCGTGTTCGGTCGGCAGGCGGAAGTCTTCCGTGTTGATGCGGTCGCTGGTGTACATATCCCAGATTTTGCCGCGCCAGTAGCAGAACGATTTGGCCATTTTCCAGTTGATACCGACGACGGGATAGTCGTCGAAGGCCGGATGCCAGAAGTAGTTCCGGGTCATCGGCTCGTTGTAGGAGTAGGCATAATCGCGTACCCAGCAGAGGGTATCGGGATAAATTTTGATCTTTTCCTTGTGGATGAAGCTGGTGCGGTTGCTGTTGCGCTCGTGCGCGGCGCGCTGCCAGTCGTACCACTGGAATTCGAATACGAATTTGCTGACATCCAGTTCTTTACGACCGGAGAAGCGTTCGTTGCCCTGGTAGTACAGGTCGGCGAGTTCTTCGGCGCTTTCTTCCCAGTCGATCTCCATTTCCCAGTCGATCAGGGCTTTGTCGGCGTCGCCGCCGTCATCCTCCAGAAGATGTTGCAGGGTTTCGTGCGCCAGCGAGTCGCGCACCCAGTCGACGAACTGGCGGTACTCGTTGTTGGTGATTTCCGTTTCGTCCATGAAGAAGCCCTGGATAGAGATGGACTTTGGACGCGCCACCATTTGTTTGCTGAGGTCTTCGTCGCCAACGCCGACGTGAAGCGTTCCGGAGGGTACGTAAACCATACCGTAAGGATTGATGCCCTTCCATTTTGGGCGGCCCTGTACCCCAAGTAAGTCGCCGGTTTGTTTCCGGCCACATGATGCGGCAAAGGCCGCAAAAAAGAGTAAAAGCAGGAGCGATTTCTGTAGTTTTTTCATGTTGACACCCGTGTTTTCCTACTTAATTGTGCGGTTTGGAAAAAGTGGTCGTAAAGGTAGTGGATTAAATTCGATGCAAATAGATATTCCCAAACAAAATTGGTCAAACCTGTTTTTTTACCGGCCTGAGCAGCAGCAACCAAACGGAGTTTTAACATTCGCTGGTATGCAGGCAGAATTTTTTTTCGCCGGTTTGTCAGGACTCCAAAAGTCGCTTCGTTGTCAAAAATGTTAAAGTTGACGTGGAAGCCCGCCTTGAATTGGAGCGCCTGTTTTCATAAAAATCTGGGATTGTAGATAACCGGGGGGAGTTTGCCCCTTCCGATAGGCTTGTTGAGTTCGTAGCGGAGCAACAGTTCGTGACTGCCGCGGTTGGCCGCCTGCAAGGCTGAAAGGGGAATATCGAAAGAATAAGCCAGTGTGGTTCGTTCGTTGATGCGCAGGCCTCCGAGCAATACCGCGGCATCGCGGGCAGAAGAACTAAGCCCCCTAAACGAAGCGCCGGCAAAAATATTCTCTTTCCAGCGAAAAATGGTTGAAATTTCCATTTGTGTCTCCGTTAAGTCACTTTTAACTAAAATACCGGGTTTGATAGCCAGATTTTGGCCGGCACTGAATTGATAAGTAGCCATTCCCATGTAATGCCGTACCGGTTTAAGCCGGAAACCGCCGCCGGCGCTTGCTTCCAGTATGGGCGCAAAAACCGGTTGGGTGGCCACGCCGAGGCCCAGCGTCTTCCATTGGAGGTGGATACCGGCTTCTACGAGCGGCGTTCCGGCCTGCACCTTGCCGTCCGGCAAAAAGGGGTCGTCGTGCTGGATGACGCCGGCGGGCTCATAAATACCTTCCGGCGCCCTCAGTTTGGCGCCGTCGAGGGAGTATTGCAGATAACCGCCGCTGGCGCCGATGGAAAGCACCGCGTTGCGGCCCAATTCGCGCTGAAAGCTAAAAGAAAGGATGGCCTGCGTACTTCTGTGCGCTCCTACCAGGTTGTTTTCCGCCCGCAACCCCACCCCGCTGCTGATCACGTAAAGGGGCAGGTGAATGTTCAGGTGTTGCATTTCAGGGGCGCCGTTCAGATTGGACCACTGCTGCCGGTACACGCCGGTTGCCACCAATGAGTTTTCCAATCCGGCGCAAGCCGGATTATACGCATAAGGGTTGAGCAGGAAGAGGCTGTATTGCGGCGCCTGCTGAGCGTGCAGCAGGGTCGTCATTCCGCATATAAATAATATAGGTGTAAACAGTCTTCTCATTTCCGAGCGGTTTAACCATGTGTTTGGCGTCAGCCG
>CALEYM010000038.1 GCA_937926185.1 uncultured Bacteroidota bacterium
CTCAACGGCAAACTGCGGCATTGCGGCACCAATTCATTTCAGTTGGTAAAAACGCCGGACGGCTGGAAAATCCAGTATATCATCGACACCCGGCGCAAGGAAGGGTGTAAATAATCCGCCAATTTGGCTTATCTTTGTAAACTTCAAAATCACTGTTTATCCAAATCCTCCGGTTCAATGGCCAGCAAAAAAGTAAATAAAGCCACCTTTTCCTACGGCGGGGTGCAGATCAGTCTTACCAAAAGCAAAACCCAGGCTGCTGTGCAATACACGGGCGGACGCACCAGCAAAGCCGCCAAACGCGGGGTGGCCGCTCCGCCCTCGGTAAAAGACTTCGAGGTTGTGTCGACCAAACGCGGCATCGATCAAAAACTGGATAAAATGCGGCAGCAACCGGAGGTGGCGGTGGGTACCCACGTCTGGACCGTGGAAGGAGAGGAAGATACCCCCTTTATTCCAACAGGAAACCTGTATGTTGAATTTGTGGCCGACGCCGATGCCCTTAAACAACAGGAATTACTGGAAAAATACGGACTGAGTATCCTGGAAGTGGTGGCGCAGGGCGCTTACCGGGTCAGCGTAACGCCCCTTTCGCCC
The DNA here is from genome assembly GCA_937926185.1 of uncultured Bacteroidota bacterium. Taxonomy (GTDB): domain Bacteria; phylum Bacteroidota; class Bacteroidia; order Chitinophagales; family Saprospiraceae; genus M3007. The sequence continues at coordinate 598 of CALEYM010000038.1, forward strand.
AATCCGGTGAAATGCGCCGTGGAATTGCAAAAAAACAAACTGGTACTGGTGGCGGAACCAGAATTTGCCACGCGGCCGGCGCCGCGCGCGTTCTCGGCGCCAACCGGACGCTTTATCGGTACCCAGTGGCACTACGAAAATACCGGTCAGCCTATTCCGGTCATCGACGTGCCCAATTCCGTTTTTGCCGCCTCGCATTTCCGCCGCGGCGCCGACGCCAAGGTGAAAGAAGCCTGGAGCTTTCTGGGCAGCCTGGGCAACAGCAACCTGAAAATCGCCGTGATCGATACCGGATTTGCCACCGACCACCCCCAGTTGCGCGGCGACGGCCAGAAAATTCGCAGCCCTTTTAACGCGGGCGCCCGAAACACGGATATTTCTCCGTTTATCCGGTTCAGCGACGGTTCGTTCGGCGTGGTCAGCCATGGTACTTCCTGCGCCGCGGTGGCTGCCGGTGCCTGGGATGTGCAGGGTATTCTCGGCGCGGCGCCCAACGCCCGCCTTATCCTGATCAAACTGGACGTGCTGAGCGATGAAGCCATTAAAAATGCCTTTGAGCACGCCATGCTCAACGGGGCGGATGTCATATCCTGCAGCCTGGGTTACCCCAAGCCCGTTCCATTATCCACTTACGTGACCAATTATATCCGCAAAGTGGCCCGCGAAGGTCGCGGCGGTCGCGGTATCCCGATGTTTTTTGCCGCTGGCAACGCCAACCCGGCTTCCAACAACATGCCCCGCGCGGTGAGCGATTTTGCCGCGCATCCCGACGGGATTTGCGTAACGGCCTCCAACAGCCTCGACCTGCGCGCCAGCTATTCCTTCTACGGCTCCACGGCTTTTCTTTGCGCCCCTACCAACGGCGACGCCGGCGTAGGCATCACCACCGCTACCTGCGATCTGGGATCCGACAGACGCTCCGTGGTGCTGGGTTACACCAGCGGATTCGGCGGCACTTCCAGTTCTGCGCCGTTGGCCGCCGGGATTTGCACCCTGATGCTGACGGCCAATCCCGATCTTACGGTAACCGACATAAAAAATATCCTGCGGCAAACAGTGGATAAAATAGGCCCTTCCGGTACTTACAATGCGCAGGGACATTCCATTTATTATGGTTACGGCCGCATCAATGCCCTGAGAGCCGTGCAAATGGCCGCTTCATTATCCGGAGGAGGCGCTACTACCGGTACGGGAAGCAGTGGTACCACCGGCGGTACAGGCACAACAACAACGCCGCCTGCAACTGCCGCCTTGCGTGGTCGCGTCACATCGCCCACGCTCAATGTGCGCAGCGGCCCTTCCACCGGCTACGGCAAGGTGGCCATGCTGCGGCAGGGCGACGTGGTGAACCTGCTGGAACGTATCGGCGGCTGGTGGCGTATCGGCAGCGGACAATATGTCAGCGGCGATTATGTTGCCGTTCTGACTTCTGCCCGCAAAGGCAAAGTTGTCTCTTCCACCCTGAACGTGCGCAGCGGCCCTTCCACCGGCAATCCCAGGGTAGCCACTCTGCGACTGGGCGATATGGTAAATATCCTGGAAAAAACGACCGATGGTTGGATCAGGATCGCTGACCGCCAGTGGGTGGCCGGTTGGTACATCAGGGAAGTATAAAATGAAAAACGGGGCGCACTTTACAGCGGCCCCGATGGTAGTGTGTCCAATTTCGGTTTCCACAAACCAAATTTTTTACCAACTCCACAGGTCGTGCTCGCGGTTAAACAGGGCATCATCGATATTAGCCGCCTGGTGCAATACATCCACGCCGGTCAGGTAATCCTGGAGACGGCGGTCGTACACGTTGTTCTCTTTATAAACCGAAGAGGCGAAATACCGCATCTCGAACAGATCCTCCCAGGTGATGGTGGCCGACAGGTTATCGCCGGGGGTATACGCTTTCTGACGGGCCAGGAAGGGCCGGGCGCTCGGATAATGCACCCAAAACAGCGGCCGTTCGTAGAGGAAGTCGCCCTCGCCGTTGGTGACGTTGATGAGCGGCGCAATGCCCAAAATGCGGAACCGCAGGGTAGCGGTGCGGGTGTCGAAAAACCAGGCTTCTTTCAGCCGGAACCGTTTTACGTCGGCCCAGTTGATGGAGTTCCGTACGATTTTGATCGTCTCTTCGTAGGTGACCGGATCAACCGTAATGATTGTATCGGTTTTGAAGAGGGTTTTTCCCAGGGTCTCGGCATCGAGAGGCTGGGTAAACCGGTCGTCGGCCGCGTCGTACACCGTGAGGTCGCCCACAAGTGCGGCCTCGCCGAATAAATATGCCAGGGGCGCCTCCGGGTAGGCGAAGGGCAGGTTCATTTTTTCACGGATGTCGATGATGCGCCACAATCTTTTTTCCCATAAAATGTCGCTTTCGCGTACCGGCGCGTATTTCAGCACCTGGTGTTGGTCAATCACCTCGCGGTGGGTAAAATCGTCGAGCGGAAGGCCCGAAACATCGGGCGGTGTCGCTTCTACCGGTTCGGGGTCGGGCGTTTGCGCAACGACCATTCCGCTCAGCAGCAACAGGATGCACAGGCAACCCCGCAAGCGGGGCGCCGGCATGAAAAGCAGGAGTTTCATGTCAGAGGTGTTTAGTAACTTCGTGAATTAAAATAAAAATACCGTGTCGAAGGGATCGGAAATGGGAAGGAGGGACTGACAAATAATCATTGCCAATCAATGCGGAAAGGATTCAAAAATTCCCGGGAAGAAATGGTTCACACTACAAACGGGAACAAAACGGGCGGGATGGCCAATGTATTTTAAGGATAAAAAATTTAACAATTGCTTTAAAAAGATTTTATTCAA
>CALEYM010000039.1 GCA_937926185.1 uncultured Bacteroidota bacterium
CAGCCCCATGAAGGCGATGTCCATGAAGGTGACGAAGGTGATGATCTGATCGAACAGGCCCCGGAAAAACAGCAGCACCGCCAGCGCCCACACCACCTGCGCCAGCATGGCTGTCACCGGGGTGCGCCAGCGGGGATGCACGTAGGCCAGTTGTTTGAAAAAAATGCCGTCGGCGGCCATGGCGAAATAGATGCGCGGGGCCGACATGGTATAAATACTGATGGTACCAAATATAGACAGGGCAATGGCCACCGCCACGGCTTTGCCGCCCCAGGGGGCCACGAGGGCCATGGCGTCGGCGGCTACGCGCGGGGTTTGGGCGATGGCGCCGAGCGGCAGCAGAAACATGTAGGCCAGGTTGACCAACAGATACATGGACATCACAATCATTACGCCCAGGAACATGGCACGGGGCACCGTACGCGGCGCATCCAGCGCCTCGCCGGCTACATAGGAGGCGTGGTGCCAGCCGCCCACCGAAAACAACACGCCGATCAGGCCGGTCAGCATGGCGTTGGTGAGGTTGGCCGGAATGGGCTGGCCCGCGGCAAAGTTTTGCGATACCGCGACCGGATCGAAATACAAAAATCCGGCCACGATGATGCCGGCGATGGCCAGCAATTTCAGCCCCGTAAACACATTGGCCAAGCCCTGGCTCACGCTCACGCCCAGGATGTTGATACCGGTAAGTATCAGCATGGTGATGGCCGCGATAGCCGTTTTCATACCTTCTCCCATGCCGGGTACGAATATTTTCATGTATTCTGCAAATGCCACGCAAAGTCCGGCCAGCGCCCCCGTGTTGATCACCAGCAGCGTCACCCAGCCGTACAGGAAACCCGTCAGGTCGCCATAGGCTTCCCGCAGGTACACGTACACGCCGCCCGATTTGGGAAACATGCCGCCCAGTTCGCTAAAGGTAAGCGCGCCGGTGAGCGCAATAACGCCACCCAATGCCCACACGGCCAGCACCAGCCAGGCATTGGGTACTGCCCCGGCAATTTGGGCCGGCGTAACAAAAATACCGGAACCGATGCAGGAACCGACGGCGATCATCGTCAGGCCGTAGAGGGTGAGTTTTTTCTGAAGATCGGACATTTTCTCTGGATTGACGGCGGCAAGATAGCGTTTTGCCCACAACTGCCCACTGCCCACCGGTGACTGCTGACTGCCTACTTTTTTTCTACCTTTGCCCGCCTATGAAACTGATCAAAAGTTTTCATCGCAAACCCTGTTCGGCGCACTCGGAGACGGAATTGCTGGAAATGGTGGAGCAGCGCGGCGCCGCCTGCGAAAAAGCGCTCGACTGTCTCTACGAGCGGAATTTCGATATGGCCCGTCACGCCCTCCAGGAACACAACCTGGACGAGACCGACGTACTGGAAGTGTACGCCGACACCCTGCTGGCCGTGCGCGACAATATCTGGGCCGGGCGTTTCGAGCAACGGGGTAGTCTGCGGGCCTTTTTCGGTATGACCTTCCGGAATAAATGTATTGACAAAATCCGGCGCAACGCGACTAAACGGAAAAGAGAAGAAGAGACACGCCTCGAAACAAACGACGAACCACCGCCCACACCGTATGGTATGCTGGAACTACAGGAAGAAGAAACGGAACACGCCCGCCTCGGCGCCCTGCGCAAATATTGCCTCGGCCTGGCGCTCGGCGAACTGAACGAACGGGAAAAAGACATGGCCGCCGATTATTTCGTCCACGACCTGAAAGCAAAGGATATCGCGGATAAATACGGCTTCAAAACACCGCGGGTCGCTTCTACCACCGTCTACAACCTCAAAACCAAACTGGAAAGCGCCATACGCCGCGTTTGCGAAAGCGACGTCCGTTGCGCGGCGCTTTGCTCATCATCCCCGCTTACTTAGCCTTGTTTACCGCCATGGAAAAAAAAGCAGACCCCGCCATAGAACGTTACCTCGCGCAAAGCATGTCGCCCGAAGAACGTCAGGCTTTCGAGGCCCGGCTCCGCAACGAGCCGGCGCTGGTAGCCGAACTGGCCCTCATAGAAGCCCTCCGGCTTCACTCCGACCAGCAACTGAAAAACAAATGGATCGCCCAAGGCCAGTCTCTTTTGCAGGAGACGCCGGCCGATCAGCATGGATCGCACACTGCCAACACGGGTCGCGTCCGCTCTTTGTGGCCGGCCAATTCCTATCGCTGGGCTATTGCCGCCACCTTTGCCCTGCTCGTGGCAGCCGCCGGCATCTGGTATTACCGCGCCTCCAATGATACTTACGGCCAATTGTACGCCGCCCAATACGAGCGGCTGGCTTCCTCCACCCAACTTTCGGCGCCGGCCGGAACGCCGGAGCAGCAGGTCTGGGATCAGGCCTTTGCGCATTACACCGAACGGGAATACGATAAAGCCCTGGAAAAAGTGAACACACTCACCGCTTCACCCGCATACCGCAATTCCGCCCACCTGCTCGCCGGCGCCTGCTATCTGGAACAAAACCGCCCGGACGAAGCCATACGGGCGTTCCAGCAGGTAGAGCGCGGCGCCCTTTCCCTGTATCAGAAAGCGCAGTTCAATATCGCCCTGGCGCATATACGGGCAAAAGACGCGCAGGCGGCCAAAACGCAACTGAAAACCATTGCGGACGACCCGGACAGCCGCTATCGCGGCAAAGCGCAGGAAATGTTGGATGCGCTGGAGTAAGTCGGTTCGAATTGCCGCCCCATAATTTTGAGCATGAAGCGGCGTTTTTGTGGCATGGAAAAAAATATACCCCGGCTGATTGTTTTTCTTTGGTGCGCCGGTTCTCATTTCCTTTTTGCCCAGGGCCCGCTCGACGGTTATCTCAAGGGCAAGGGCGTCCTCGACCTGGCGCCCTCCTTTTCCAGTAATTCGACCAAACGTTTCGAGGGCACGGGCGGGCAAGTGTACGCCCTGGGCTACAAAGGCAGCATGCTGAGCCTTTTTGCCGAATACGGCCTCGGCAAACGCCTCGATGCGGTAGCCACGGCTGCTTATGTGTTTACCAGCCGGCAAAGCGGCTTGCAGGACGGGGCCGTACTGCTGAAATACCGGCCGGTATACCGCCAACTGGGCCAGGCCGGGAAACTGGGAATCCTGCTGGGCTCCGGCCTGGGGTTTCCGCTGACCAACTACGAACCGGCAGAAACGGGCGCCCTCGGACAAAAGGCTGTCATCTTGCCGGCCCGCCTGATCCTTCAGTGGGAAACGCCGCTGGGACTGTTTTTCAACCTGACCGGCGGCTACAACTGGCGCTTCGACCGCCTGCGCGACGAAGACGTGGCTGCCGTACGCAAACTCCGGCCCGATTACCAGCCGGTGCAACCTGCCAATTTCTCAACCATGCTCTTTAAAGTGGGATTTCCGGCCCGGCGTTATTACCTCGACGCCTGGGTGGAATGGCAGCATACCCGCGGCGGCGCCGATTACGTACCTGAAGTAGCGGATTTGCCCCAGTCTTTCGGCGTGTCGTACACACAGGCCGGGGGTACTATCTATTATTCGGAAAACGGAAAACACGGTTTTTACCTGAGCGGCGGGTATATTTTCGGCGGACGGAACACGGGGCGTATTTTGCGCCTCACCGCCGGAGTGGTGTTGAGGGTTTATGAAGGTTTATGAGGGTTTATGAGGGTTTATGAGGGTTTATGAGGGTTTATGAGGGTTTAGAAGGTTTAGAATGGTTTAGAAGGTTTAGAAGGTTTAGAAGGTTTAGAATGGTTTAGAAGGTTTAGAGGGGTTTAGAAGGTTTAGAAGGTTTAGAATCTGCCTCAGATTACCCACAAAACCGACATCTCATGGCCTTGGAGGAGGCCCAACGTTTGTAGT
>CALEYM010000040.1 GCA_937926185.1 uncultured Bacteroidota bacterium
GATTCGGCAGCCATAATTACCCGCGATGGTGTATAAATCACTCAATCACTCAATCACTCAATTCCTGCCCGACTTCACGCGCCGGCTCTCGTCCTCGATACCGGTGCGGCGCTGGCGGGCGCCTTTCACTTCGGCGCTGCCGAAGCGGTAGGAGAAGTTGAGCGTGACGGTTTGGCTTTCCCAGCCGCCGCGCGCGGTCATTTTCAGGCCTGGGCTGAAAAGGTTTTCCCCTGTCCAGCCGGCTGTGCCGAGGATGTCGCCGAAGCGCACCCGCACTTCGCCTTTGTCGTGCAGCACCTTTTTCTGTATGCCGAGGTCCATGGCGCCCTGCGCGCCGCTGCGGAGCGTACCCCAAAAGGCGCGGCTGTTGTACCAGCCGGAGAGCTGAACGCTGAAGCCGGCGGGCAGGCGGAACGTTTGTTCGGCATACAGGTTGAAGGCCGTGTATTGTTGTTCGGCGGTGTATCCGTCGCGGAATTTGGCCGAGAAGTCGCTGTAATACCCGGTGACGCTGACGAAACCTTCCCACCATTTGGCGATGGGCGTGGGGGCGTTCAGCGTGAGGGTGTAGTTGCGCTGATCGGCGATGTTTTCGTTGGTGATAAAGGCGGCGCGCACGTTGGTGGTGTCGAGTACCTGGGTAAAAAGGTCTTTGGTATGGCTGTAACCGAGTTTTATCACCGGGTGGCCCTGGTAGGTAGGGCTGATCTCGATACTGTTGGTGAACTGTGGCCGCAGCAGCGGGTTGCCTTTCTGGTAGGTCAGCTCGTCGAGTTTGAACTCGAAGGGGTTGAGGTCCTGGTAGCTCGGGCGGTCGATGCGGCGGCTGTAGGTGGCGTTCAGGCCCATCTTTTCGTTGAATTTATAGGTCAGCGCGGCGCTGGGGAAGAACTCGGTATAGTTGTTTTCCACCTTTTCGCCGTCCTGCGGCGTACTGGCGATCAGGTCGCCGGTGTAGTCGGTGTTTTCCACGCGCAGGCCGGCCTGTACGTGCAGTTTGCCGAACTGGCGCTGGTAGTTGACGTAGCCGGCGCTGGTGCGCTCGTGGTATTTGAAGCGGTTGCTGACCTCAAGGTCTTTAATTTCCTGATCGTTTACGATATTAAAGAAGTCGAACGTATTGTCGGTGCGCACGTCGGCCACTTTTATGCCCACGCCTAGGGTACCCTTTACAAGAGGCTGTTCGTAATCGGCTTTGGCGGTGACGATGTCGATATCGGTTGGTGTCAGGCTGCGGTAGATGCGCTGGTTGATAAGAGTTTCACCGTCAGGAGTGCGGTAATAGTTGGGTTGCAGGCTGTTGCCGCGGATGCGGTAGGCGCCCCGGTCGAGGTCGATGTTCAGGCTGTGGCCCGCGGTGTCGGCGTAGCGGTAGTTGAGGTTGGCGTTCAGGTCTTTGCGGTGGTCGTCGATGTCGTTTCGGGCATCGAGCAGCGAATCCGCGGCGCCGGGAGTTTCCTGTCGGCCGATGGCGGTACGGCTGGTGCTATGCCATTCGGCGAGGTTCATGTTGCCGTTCAGCAGTACGCCCACGGTGTGTTTGGCATTAATATTCCAGTCGGCGCCGAGGCGGGCGCTGTTCCAGCGGCTCATATTGTACGATTTGGCTTGCTGGTCGAAGCTGAGGCCGTTTTGTTCGCGCAGGAAATTCTGGTCGTTGTGCCAGCGGCCGTAGTGGTTGTTGTACGAACCGAACAGGCCGAAGTCTTTGCCTCGGTTGTTGAGGCTTACGTTCAGGCCGCCTTTGGGGGTTTCGCCGTAGGCGCCTTCGAGTCCGAAATTGCCGTTGGTGCCCAGCGCTTTGTTTTTGCGGAGTTTGATGTTGATGATGCCCGCGTTGCCTGCGGCGTCGTATTTGGCCGAGGGGTTGGAAATGATCTCGATACCGGCGATGTCGGAGGCTTGCAGGCCTTTAAGTTGCGCTGCCAGGTCTTTGCCCGACAGCGGCACGTCGCGACCGTCGATCATGACGCGTACGCCGTTTTTGCCGCTGATACTCACTTTTTCATTGTTGTCGACGGTAACACCGGGGGCTTTGCGCAGCAGTTCCAGCGCGTTCAGGCCGGTGGAATTGACCGTGCCTTCCACGTTAAGTATCGTTTTATCGGCTTTTACCTCGATCACTGGTTTGCGGGCCACGATGGTCACTTCGCCCAGTTGTTGGGCGTTTTCCCGCAGGGCAAGGTGGTCGAGCGTGAGGTCGCCGCCGGTATAGTCAAACGCCGGCGTGGTATTTTTTCCGGCGCCGATAATATTGGCTTCCACAAAATAGCGGCCGGCCGCGACGCCGTTCAGTTCGTAAGCGCCGTTTTCGCCGGTGATAGTTCCTTTGACCAGGGAAGAGTCGGGCGCATTTCGTAAAGTAACCGTGGCGAATTCCGCCGGCTTGCCGTCGCTTTGCATCACCCGGCCCGTGATTTTCTGGGCAGACAGGGCCGTTTGCAGCAGCAACACGGCGAGTAATGACAGATAAATGGGTTTCATAGCTTCGTCGAATGTGAAATGGAAATTCAGAAAAACAGAATGTCCCACCAGACGGACGCAGGGGCCCGAAAGGTTACAGTTGCAGGGAAACGTTCCGATGAACGAGGGAAATAAGGCGACGAAAGGCAAGATCATTCTTCAAAATAAAACAACCTTCCCCTCAATCCCGTAATCCACCCCCTGTTACCCAGCACAAACACATCGGTGGCATCCACCTCTTCCGGCAAACCGGTCAGCGCCGTCCAATCCGCGCCGCCGTTGTCGGTGCGCCAGAACAGGCCGCCGTCACCCACGAGGTAGCCTTTTTCAGCCGAGGTAAACCAGATGGCGCGGAAAGGCTGGTTTTTCCCGCCCAAGCTGCCGCCTTTGCGGATAATCTGCCAGGATTGGCCGCTGTCGGTTGTTTTTAAAAGCGTTCCGCCCGTTCCGCAGATGTAGCCGGTGCTGGCAGTGGGGAAATGGATGGATTGAAAAAAATCGCCGGTGATGTTGTGCCGCAACCAAAGCCGGCCGCCGTCGGTGGAGCGGAGCACATAGCCCAGACCCGCGGCATGCACCGTGGCGGAGTCGGAATACCAGACGGCGCTGAGGGCATTGGGAAAGGGCACGAGGGTGTCCACCACCCAGAGGGCTTCCGGGCCCAGTTTGCGGACTTGTCCGCCCTGAAAACCTTCGCCCGCCACCACGACGCCGCGGCGGTCGTCCCAGAAATAACAAGCGCGGTTCCAGCAGAAATCCACCCGGAGCGGATACCACCAGCGCAGGCCGGGCGGGCGGCGCATTACCAGGCCGTCCTGGCCGCACACGTAAGCCTGCCCGCCGGCATCGAACATGACACATTCCATTCGTTTGCCGAGCAGCGTATCCGTCTGCCAGGTTTCGCCGCCGTCGCCTGTAGACAGTATCACACCGCGTTCCCAGATCACGCCGCCTGTGACGGCGCCGCGCAGGCTGTCGGAAAACCAGACGCTGGTCAGGTCGTCGCCGTCGACCGGCGCCTGTAGTTCCCTGAATACAGAAAGCGATATTGGCTCTTTTTTGCAGGAAAGGCCTGCAAAGAGGAGTATCGCGGAAATCCAAAGACCCGATTGAGAAAGCGTATTCAGAGATATTGGCATTTAATCATGCAAATTTACATTGTGTCGGGAGTAAGAG
>CALEYM010000041.1 GCA_937926185.1 uncultured Bacteroidota bacterium
TGGGCGGCCCGCCTCCCAAAGGCAGGGTGTTGGTTCCGGCGATGATATAGTTGCCGTTTTTATCTTTTCGCATATAGGATTCATATAACTCGCCTAAATCCGGCGCAAGCGGCACGGAGCTGCTCAGTATAATAGTGTCCGCTTTAATATCGAGCCATACGAAACCGGAATTGTATGGATTATTCCATGAACTCTTTCCATAACAAAAAACTGTATTGTTTTGGTGGTCTGTACAGTTGTACATAATAAGATTAGACGTAGACGGTATTCCATTATAACCGATATAGGATACCTTCACTGCGCCTTCAAATATGAAATTAATATCTTCATCTATCAAAATCGTTGAATTATTAAAACAACTTAAAATGTACCTTTGTATAGAATTTAACCAGTAAAACTCGAAAACGTAGTTGGGATAATATTTAGTTTTAAATCTTTTTATTTTATCGAGGGTGAAATCCTCATTCAAATTTGTATAGAAATATTCGATAAGGGTTGCTGAAGCAGAAACCTTTCGGACAATTCCGAATGTTTCCCAACAGCTTTTGTCCGGATTATACTTCATGCTTTCAAAGGATAGCCATGTATCTGCTTCCAGCCGGACAGTATCGATCAGGGTAATATTTTCCAGTGAACTGTCCAGCGAATACGTGATAAAATAGTATTTGAGGTCTTTGACGGCGTTTCCCACGAAAATATATCTTGCGGTGTCTTCAATCATATAAATAGTTGAAAAGATACTGAACCCATCCACTTCGTCCAGTACATTCAAATGTATTACTTCTCCCTTCTCATCTACGATATATGCTAAGTGTTCTTTGTTGTAAGTTGCCTGTGTAAATAATACTCTGTTGTCGGACAGGATCAATGCCTCTTTTATCACTGTTTGATCGTCATTTAAAATCGGGTAACCCCGCAATATTGTGTCTGGCTGAGCGATAAGGGAGGCGGATAAAGAGACAACAAGTATGGTAAAGATTGTAAATTTATTGTTCATAATAGCGTTGGTTGAAAATGGAAAATCAAGTTGGCGCCGGAGAATACAAATATCTTCAAAGGAGAAATAAAATGCAAGTATTCATCTCCTCACCATCGCGTTACCTTTTCGGTAGTCCTATTGTCTGGGCCCGCTCTCCTCCAAACCGACATAAAGCCGGGTGCGATGCTGCCAACCGCCTTTAGTGGCGCAAAAAAAGCCGGCAACCAACAAAAGTTGGTCGCCGGCCCTCCCGATATAAAAATAAACGGAGTTGCGGATTCGCTCCTAATTCCGCAGCAACGTCACGTCGCCTTTAAACAATTCCACCTCGCCGTCGATAAATTCCACTTCGAGGTACCACACGTACACCGCGATAGGCGCATTATCACCGCGGGCTTTACCGTTCCAGGCATAGGTGGGATCGTTGGGCTGGAAATCGTTCTGACTGAAGATGGCGTTGCCCCAACGGTCGAAGATCTGCCAGGTTTTGATATTCCGTACATCGATGCCGCCCTGCACCATGAGCTGCGAGTTGAACGGGTCGCTGCTGTTCGGGTTGAACACGTTCGGCACGAAAATGCGCCGGGTACGGTCCACCTGGATCAGTTGCTGATCGACCGAGCGGCAGCCGTTGACATCCACCACGACAATGCTTTGCAGATAGGAATGGGTGGGCAGGGTATCGTACGTCAGGCATTCTGACGGGCACGGCGGAAGCGGATTCCAGGTAATGGAAGCGACCGGCGTGGTGCCGGTAATGGTGGCCGTCACCGTAACCGGGGTGCCGAGCGGCACCAACAGGTCGTCTTCCAGGTCGACCAGGAGCGCGCCGGGCGCCGTGATATTGACCGTCGTGTCGAGGATACAACCCTTGGCGTCTTCGAGTGAAATCGTGTAATCGCCTTCTCCAAGTTTGGTAAACTGCGCGGTGCCGGAAGCCGTGCCACCGTTCAGCGAAAAGAGGAAGGGCTGGGTGCCGCCCACAACGCTGTTGACGGTTATCGAACCGTTCAGTTCGCCGAAACAACGAATATTCTGCACGGTAAGGTTAAAACCAGTTGGTACAGAGGTGTCGTAAACGACATTGACCGTGGTGGAGGCTGAACAACCGTTGAGCAGATTGGACACCACGAGCGTGTATTGCCCCGGCGCGTCCACAACCGGCTTCAGGGTATTGGCGCCCGATACGATATTACCATTGGTCGTTGTCCATTCATAAGTGAAGTTATTCCCGGTGGAAGTACCTCCCGCGTTGATCGTAAGCGAAGTGGTACTGCAGTCCAATTGGTCATTTACGGAGGCAATGACCGTTGGGGCCGTGAAATCGGAAGTCACTTCTGTTTCGTATGGTTTTTGACACCCGTTTGCCGAAACGATGGTAAAAATGTAAATACCAGGTGCTGTTACCGTCGGATCTGCGACAGTTGAAGTAAACCCATTGGGGCCGGACCAACTGAACGTTGCGCCGGGCGTAAAGACGGTACCGTTGATCTGAGCTGAACCGCCGTTGGCGCAGTTCAATTGTGCGCCTTCAACCGAGCCGGTCGGCACATTGGCATCGATATCTACCACGGCCGTTGCCGAGCTGGTGCAGCCGTTTGGCGCCGTAACCACCACGATGTAATTTCCGGGGTCTTCTACCGGCGGATTCTGAAGATTCATATTTCCCAGATCAATATCCGGGCCGCTCCATTCGAACATGGAGCCGGGGATAGAACTGGTGGCAGAAATGGTAATTTGCAAATTGGCGCAGGTTATGATACCGCCGGTAGCCGTCGCAACGGCCGGTATGTTGTCGAGAAATACTTCCACATTATCCGTGGCGCTGCAACCCGTCACAGCATTGGTTACCACCACGGTGTACATGCCTGGCTGGTTAACCGTTACAATTTGCTCGTCCTCGTCGCCTGCATTGATCCCGGGGCCGGACCACAAATATAAAAGTGTGCCGTTTCCGGAAGAGGCGCTGGCATCGAGCGCAACTTCTTTCACAGCGCAAGACAGGGTCTGGTCGGCGCCGGCGCTTGCCGTGGGCAGATTTTGATCCTGACCCACCACTACTTCGTCGGTACTGGTACAGCCGTTCACGGTATTGGTAACCGTAACGGTATACGTGCCCGGCACTGAAACGACCGGTTCCGTCAAATTCTGATTACCTGCATCGATACCCGGGCCGCCCCATTGCAGCGTAAAGCCGGGCCCCGTGCTGGAGGCCGCTGCTGAAATGGTAATACCGGAAGATGTTGTACAAGTCAGCGTCTGATCGGTACCCGCGTCGGCTATGGGCGGCAGTATATCTTGTCCTACGTTTACAACGTCGGTAGCGCTGCATCCGTTGTTGGTATTGGATACGGTAAGCGTGTAGGCGCCGGGTTGGGATACGCGTGGCGTGATACTGGTTTCATCGCCGGCGACGATAGCCGGGCCGGCCCACAAATAATTAATACCGGGGCCGGATAGCGAGGCGCTACCGTCCAGTTGCAGCGTATCGACAGCGCAGGTCAGTGTTTGATCCACCCCGGCCTCGGTCAGCGGGAAATCGCCGTCTTTGTCCACGTACACCTGGTCGGTTGCCGTACAATGATTTTTAATATTGGTAACGATAAGGATATAAGTACCCGAGTCGCTCACCATCGGGTTCTGTGCGTTAAAATTGCCGGTATTGATGCCGGGGCCCTGCCACAGGTATTCAAAATCGGGGCCGGCGCTGGATGCCGAGCCATCGATGGCAAGAGTGCTTTGCGCACAGGTCAGGGTGATGTCCTGTCCCGCGCTGGCGACCGGGGTTGCAATATCCTGGGTCACATCGGCATTATCCGTCGCCGTACAGCCGTTGTCCGTATTCGTTACCAGCAAGGCGTATGCCCCGGGCTCTGTAACTGCCGGGCTTTGAAGGCCCTCGTCGCCGGGTTGAATTCCGGGGCCGGTCCACAGGTAAGTGAAGGAGGCTCCGGCGGAGGACCCGCCGCCATCGAGCGTAACCGTTGTCGTTTGGCAGTCAAGCCCAAGGTCCGGGCCCGCAGAAGCATCCGGCGCTACTTTATCTTCTGTCACCAGCACTGTATCGACGGTTTCACAACTATTGGTCAGGTCGGTGATGGTCAGGATGTAAGTTCCGGGGAGTGTTATATCCGGAGTTAGCGTACCTGAATTTCCCGCGTTGATATCTGGTCCGGTCCATACGGTCTGGAAATTTGGGCCAGCACTGGATCCGGAGCCATCCAGCGTTTGTGTCGGATTGGCACAAGTCAGGATGAGGTCATTGCCCGCAAGCGTCGAAGGATAAACGGCATTTAAGGTAACGGTGATCGCATCGGTAGCCGTGCAACCGTTAGTGGTATTGGTCACCAGGAGTTGGTAATCGCCTTCCACATCAACGGTTGGCTGGGCCAGGTTTTCATTACCGGTACTGATGCCCGGCCCCATCCAGACGTACTCAAAGTTGGCGCCCGAAGAGGAATTACCCCCAATAGTCGTCGTCACAACCACACAGTCTATAATTTTATCCGCCCCGGCATCGGCCACGGGGGGTATTTGATCGTCGGTCACAATGACCTCATCAGTCGCCGTACAGTGGTTTTCGGTATTGGTAACCAACAATTCATAGCTGCCGGCTTGATTAACAACCGGATTTATCAGTGGCTGGTTACCGGCATTTATACCGGGCCCGGCCCAATCATAAGCAAAATCAGCGCCTGAGCTGGATGCCGAACCATCCAAAGTATCAGCGCCCGCATTGAAACAATTGAGCACGATATCCGGGCCGGCGTTCGCCAGTGGCGCGATGGTATCTATGGAAACAACGACCACGTCCGTGTTTTCACAATTATTCGTAGTGTTGATCACAGTCAGGTTGTATGTACCCGGCAAGGTAATGCCGGCCGGGTTTTGGTCGTTCATATTCGCCGGCGTTATACCGGGGCCTGCCCATTCGTAAACGATATCCGCGCCCGCGGCGGAACCGGATCC
Organism: uncultured Bacteroidota bacterium; assembly: GCA_937926185.1. GTDB lineage: Bacteria > Bacteroidota > Bacteroidia > Chitinophagales > Saprospiraceae > M3007. The sequence continues at coordinate 4,949 of CALEYM010000041.1, forward strand.
ATCAAGATCAACCGTGTTTACAAAACAATCCAGAACCAAATCGGCGCCTGCGTCGGCGTCGGGCACATTGGCATCCTGGAACACCTCCACCTGATCGGTGCCGGTGCATCCGTTAACCGGATTGGTTACCACGAGGGTATAAAGTCCCTCCTGGGTCACCTGGGGGTTTTGTTGGGTTTCATTGTTGGCGCCGATTCCCGGGCCGCTCCATAGATAGTTGATTCCGGCCGGCGTACCGCTGCCACTGAGCGTAACGCCGGAAGTAGTGCTGCAGGTCAACGTTTGATCCGTTCCCGCATCCGCGGCAGGAGCATCAACGTCAAGGTTTACGGTCACGGCATCCGTGGTGGTGCAGCCATTTGTCAGGTTCGTGATAGTCAGGACATAGTTGCCGGATGCATCGACGGTCGGAGTGAATTGATTGATATTACCGGCGTTAATTCCCGGCCCGGCCCAGGCTGCCTGGAAGTTTGGCCCCTGACTTGAGCCGTTTCCGCCCAAAACAACACTTGTGGTGGCGCAGGTAATGATTTTGTCGGCGCCTGCATCCGCGGAAGGGGGATTGATAGAAGCGTTTACGACCACCGTGTCACTTTTAACGCATCCGTTTACGGGATTGGTGACAGATAAAATATATGTGCCGGGCTGATTGACGGTCTGGTTAGGCAGAGTTGGATCTGCCGGGGGGAAGGCCGGGCCAGTCCAGTTGTAGGCGACATTTGCCGGGCTGCCGCTACCGCTCAGCGTAACGCTGGGTTGTACGCAGGTAATGGTTTGATCAGCGCCCGCGCTTACCGTGGGAAGTGTTTTGTTTTCATCTACCATTGTGGTAGCGGTATTGGAACAACCGGTGGCTACATCCAACACGGTCACTGTGTATGTTCCAGGCAGTATGACGGGCGGGTCTTCAAGCGTCATGTTACCTGCATTAATGCCGGGGCCGCTCCAGGTGTAAGAGGGCGTTATCGCGTTGGAGCCGCCGTTTATGATCAAGGTAGGCTGCGCGCAATTTATGGTGCCACCCGCGGCAGTAACGGAGGGTGGCGTATTATTAGCAGTAACAGTTGCCGCGGCAGTGGAAGAACAACCGTTGGCAGGATTGGTTACCGTCAAGATATATGTACCGATTGTAGTGACGACAGGGTTTTGCAGGTTTTGGTTTGCCGGTGTGATTCCCGGTCCGGTCCATAAATAATTGACGCCGGTAGTTGGAGAGCTCCCCATAAGCGTCACCTGGTTCCCGTTGGGCAGACAGGTTAACATGCCGCCTTGTGCATCGGCGCCGGGCAGTACGATATTTGATGTGACATTAACAGTGGCAGTATCTTTACATACTTTGTTGCCAACCGTATTTGTTACAATTAAATTCACATTGCCCCCGCTGGTAACCGTTTGAGTAGTTTGGCTTCCAAGAAAACCCCAGTTAGCATTTGTCCAGGAATAGGCTACCGAGCCGCCGGTAGTTGAACCGGTGCTGTTCAAAACTATGGATGGACTGC
>CALEYM010000042.1 GCA_937926185.1 uncultured Bacteroidota bacterium
AAGACGCGTATCGCGCAAAGATGGGTTGGCTGGCGCACAAAGGCCGAACTTTTTTGGCAAGGTTGCATGCGTTGGATAAGACGTCATCCGCGCATGGCGGCGCTGCTTGCCTTGCTGCTGTTGCTCTGGATTTTTTGCCTGCCCCGGCCTTTGTTCGACAAACCGGTGTCTTTTATCCTGGAGGACAGCCGGGGCGAATTGCTCGGCGCCCGCATCGCCGCCGACGGCCAGTGGCGTTTCCCTTTTCAGGCCGAAATTCCGGAAAAATATGCCGCCTGCGTGGTCGCTTTCGAGGACAAGCGGTTTTGGTGGCATCCGGGGGTCGATCCGCTGAGCATGGCGCGCGCCCTGTGGTTGAATATGCGCCGGGGCAGCGTGGTGAGCGGCGGCAGCACGCTCACCATGCAGGTGATCCGGCTGGCCCGCGACAATCCGCCGCGCACGGTTTGGCAAAAACTGGTGGAAGTATTTATGGCCACCCGGCTGGAGTTGAGTTATTCCAAACGAAAGATACTGGCTTTATACGCCTCCAACGCGCCGTTTGGCGGCAACGTGGTGGGTTTGGAGGCCGCTTCCTGGCGGTACTATGGAAAGCCTCCTGCCCTGCTCGGCTGGGCCGAGGCCGCCACCCTCGCCGTGTTGCCCAACAGTCCGGCGCTCATCCACCCCGGCCGGAACCGCGAAGCCCTGCTGGCCAAGCGCAACCGCCTGCTCGAGCGCCTGCGCGAACAGGGCAAACTCGACGATTCGGCCTGCGCCCTCGCCAAAGCGGAACCCTTGCCCGAGGCGCCGCACCCCCTGCCCCAACTCGCGCCCCAATTGCTGGACCGCCTCGCGAAAACCGCCGGCGCCTCCCATCGCATCCAAACCACCATCGACCGCCGGCTGCAAATGCGCATTACCGATATTCTGACCCGCCGGCAGGAATTGTACCGCGGCAACGACGTGCACAACCTGGCTGCGCTGGTCATCGAAGTAACCACGGGCGACGTGCTGGCTTACGTGGGCAACGTGACGGGCGCCGGCAGGGAGCACCAGGATCAGGTGGACGTGATCGCCGCCCCGCGCAGCACCGGCAGCATACTGAAACCTTACCTGTACGCCCTGGCGCTCGAAAGCGGCGACATCCTGCCCAACAGCCTCCTGCACGACGTGCCCACCCAACTGGGCCGTTACAAACCCGAAAACTTTTATGAAACCTACGACGGCGTTGTGCCCGCCCGGCGCGCCCTGGTGCGTTCGCTCAACATCCCGTTCGTGTTGCTCCTGCAGCAATACGGCCTGGAAAAATGCCATTTCGAACTCAAACGCCTGGGGCTTTCCACGCTGAACCGTCCGCCGGCCCACTACGGCCTCTCGCTCATTCTGGGCGGCGCCGAGGCCAACCTACTCGATATCACGAATATTTATGCCTGCATGGCGCGCCGTCTCGGCGCTTTTTACGAACGCAACGGACAATACGACCCGCGCGATTTCCGGCGCCCCAACTTTTTCCGGCAACAGGAACGCCGCGGACTTTTACCCTTTTCGCTGCCGCAAAAACCAACCGCCCTGAGCAAACAGGCCGAAGCCCTCGGCGCCGGCGCTATCTGGTTCACTTTCGAGGCCATGCGCGAAGTGGAACGCCCTACCAGCGCCGGCGAATGGGAACTGTTTCAGGCCAGCCGGCCCATCGCCTGGAAAACCGGCACCAGCTTCGGCTGGCGCGACGCCTGGGCCGCCGGCGTCACGCCCCGGTACGCCGCCGGCGTGTGGGTGGGCAACGCCGACGGCGAAGGCCGGCCCGGCTTGCTCGGCGTGGACATGGCGGCGCCCGTACTGTTCGAGGTCTTCGAACAACTGCCGGACGGAAACTGGTTCGACCCGCCCTACGACAACATGACCCAGGCCCCGGTATGCCGCCAAAGCGGATACCGCGCCGCCGAACACTGCGATGCCGATACCGTGTGGATACCCAAAACCGGACTGAAAGCGGCGGCCTGCCCTTTCCACCAACTGCTGCACCTCGACGCCCCGGGCCAATGGCAGGTGAACAGCGCCTGCGAATCGCCGGCCAATATGCAGCACCGCCCCTGGTTCGTGCTGCCGCCCCTGGAGGAGTTTTATTATAAAAGCAAAAATCCCGCCTACGCTTCGCCGCCGCCGTTTCGGCCCGATTGCCTTGCCGGCACAGCCGGCGCCGGGCAAAATCCCATGCAACTGATCTATCCCAAAAATCCGACGCGGATATACGTGCCCGTCGACCTCGACGGCCAACTTGGCAGCACCGTGTTCCAGGTGGCGCACCGCGCGCCGGAAACCGAAATTTTCTGGCACCTCGACGGCGCCTACCTCGGCAAAACAAAAACCTTCCACCAAATGGCCCTGCAGCCGCCGGTGGGCAAACACCTGCTGGTGCTGGTGGATGCCAGCGGGTACCGGCTGGAAAGGACGTTTGAGATTGTGGGGAAGAAGTGAAAATGCCCGGCTGCTTCAACAGCCGGGCATTTCAGCGGAGAGGGTGGGATTCGAACCCACGGTACCCGGAGGTACACTTGATTTCGAGTCAAGCACGATCGACCACTCTGTCACCTCTCCTTTTTTCAAAATCGGACGCAAAGGAAAGACCTTTTAGGGAAACGGGCAATATCGCGCAACTTTATTTTTCACGATTGGGTTCCCAAAAATCCCGTTCCTGTCACTTTTGAATGCCGGGCGACACTTTTACAAACGAATCTCCAGCGTCACATAAAAACTCCTCCCGTCCGCCGGAATGATGCCCGGCCCCGGATACGCCTCGGCGCGCCGGGTGAAATAGCGCCGGTCGAAGAGGTTGTTGCAGCTGGCTTCGAGGGTAAGGAAGCGCCAGCGGTAGGCGCAGGACAGGTCGGCCACGGTGTAGGCCGGAATGACGCCGTTGACGGCCGAGGCGGTGCGTTGGGCGTTGGTGGCGTCGGTGAAATGTTCGGCGGTGAAAGCCCAGTTGAAATTGGCGCGCAGGGGACCGCGCGCGAAACTGAGGCCGCTGCGCAGCGTCACGGGCGCCACGAATTCCACCTTTTTGTCGCGAATGGATGGATCGTCGGTGTTGACGTAGCGGGCGTCGATGAAGGCGGCGTTGACGAACAGGGAGACGCGGGTAGCGGAGTCGCGGGGCGCCAGGAGCCGCCAGAAGTTCAGTTCGGCGAAGGTTTCCAGGCCGAGATTGCGCGCGTCGGCGATATTGGCGCGCAGGCGGTAGTCGTTGTACAGCGGCGGTTCGCCGGAGCGGAGCAGCAGGCCGATGCGATCGCGGTAGGCGAGGTAAAAAGCGGTGATGTCGGTGTAGAACCAGTCGCCCAGCCGGCCCCGGAAACCCAGGTCGGCGGTGTAGCCGCGCTCGTCGCGGATGTTGGGGTCGACGCGGCCGTTGGGGTTTTCGATACGCAGGTCGGTAAAGTTGATGGCGCGGTAGTTTTGGGAAAAATTGCCATAGAATTCCATGCCTGGGCGGGGTTTTAAACTGGCGCCCAGGCCGAAAAGCGCGAAGGAGCGTTTGCGCGACAGGTCTTCATTTTGGCGGGTTTCGGAAATGAGATTGCCGGCGAAATCGTACACCCGTTGCTGGTAATAACCTTCGGCAAACGTTTGAATATTTTCAAACCGAACTCCCGGCGTAAGGGTAAATTTTGGCGACAGCCAGAAGATATTTTCCGCGAAAGCGGCATAGTTGTAATTGGGGAAGGTGTAATCGGAGCGCTCCACGTTGTCGGGGTGCAGGAAGTGGAAATCGGCGTCGTTGCCGGCGCTGGCCTCGCCCTGGCGGGCGGTGGATTGGCCTTTGTACACGCGGGCGCCCAGGACCAGCGTATTTTCCCGTTCGCCGATGGCGTAGCGGTGTAGCAGGCGGGTTTCGTTGCCGATATTTTTGAACACGCCGCTGATGAGGTCGCGGTTGCCGCCGAAATCGATATTGTTGGCGGGCGAGAGGTTGCCCAACGCATCGCGGCCTGCGTAGAGGCCGAAAGTGCGGCTGCTGACGCGGGTGCGGTCGGTGAAGCGGTATTCCAGTCCGATAAGGCCGAGGTTCCAGTTGACGCGGAACCAGTTGCGCTCGCGGTTCGACTGGCGGGCGTCCTGTTCGAATTGGGTGTCGGTAAGGCCGCCCGGTTGCTGGGCTTCGTAGCCCATACCGGTGTATTCCAGGTCGATCATGAGGCGGTCGGTGACTTGCAGGTGCAGGTCGACGTAGCCGTTGTCGAGCTCGAACTGCGCGTTGGGCCGCCAGCCGTTGCCCTGTTTGCGCTGGAAATAGGCGTAGTAGCCGGCCTTTCCGTGCCCCAGATTGCCGCCGATGCTGTTGAAGGAGTTGAGGAAACCGAAAGAGCCGGCGGTCTGGCGTCCGACGTACTGGAAGGGCCGGTCGCCGCCGGGTTGCCGCATCACGAAGTTGAGCATGCCGCCGAACTGGGTGCCGTATTGCAGCGAAGCGGCGCCGCGCACCACTTCTATACGCGAAAGCGCCTCGGTGGGGGGCGTGTAGTAAGTTTCCGGGTAGCCGAGCGCGTCGGCGCTCATGTCGTAGCCGTTTTGCCGGGTGTTGAAATTGCTGGTGCGGTTGGGGCTCAGGCCGCGGCCGCCGATGCCGAGTTGCAGGCCGGCGCCGTCGCTTTCCCAGATGTTCAGTCCGGCTACCCGGGCGAATACCTGTCGGGCATTGTTGGTGGCCGTGTTGGCCGTGATGGCGTCCAGCCGCACCACCTCGCTTTTTTTGCCTTCGTAAATGGCCATGCCCTCCACGGCGCGCAGGCGGGTGAGGCCCATGCCGGCCGATTCCTGTGCGGTGACAGTTACTTCGCGCAGGTTTTGCGGGGCGAGGGTGTCGGAGGGGGCTTGTTGGGCGTGTATATTTTGGAACAACAGGGTCAGGAGAAATATAATGTTGAAGTTTCTGAATATTGAATTCCAAACACGGAATATGCGAAGAATTTTGGACTGTTCGTCCCGACGCGAGAAACCCCACCCCCAGCCCCTCCCCTGAA
>CALEYM010000043.1 GCA_937926185.1 uncultured Bacteroidota bacterium
CCAGCCAGGACCCCAGCTACCAGGGCGTGGCCACCGGCGGCATTGCCGGCGGCGTTGGCAGTAATATCCAGATACACAGCGTGGGCTATTTCCCGAGCTCGTTTTACGTGTTTGAGCAGTTGTACGACGAAAACGGGACCTTGCTCGAGGGGCAATATGCCGACCGCAACAATGACGGCATTGTAAACGACAATGACAAGTACCGCTATGAAAACCCCGCGCCGCTCTACACCATCGGCCTTACCAGCAGCCTGAATGCCGGCAATTTTGATTTCTCTTTTGCCGGCCGGGCCAACCTGGGCAACTACGTGTACAACAACGTGCAAACCGACATGGGATACCTGAACCGCCTTTACGGCACCACGCGCTACCTTTCAAACGTAAACCAGTCGGCAGTGGCCCTGAACGTAGTGGACCAGGCCAATCTCACCTTCAGCGATCACTTCGTGACCAACGCCGCGTTCTTCCGGCTCGATCACGTCACGCTGGGCTACAATTTCAATAAACTGATCGGCAGAAACTTCCGCTTGTACGCCACGGTGCAAAACCCGCTGGTGGTGACAAATTACGGGGGACTTGATCCGGAAATTGGCAACGGCATCGACAACAACATCTATCCGCGCCCGCGCACCTTCGTCTTCGGGCTGAGCGTAAACTTCTGATCACGACATAAACTATAAAACAATGATACAAAAAATAAAAATATTCGCAGTCGCCATCCTGGTTTTCAGCGCATCGGGCTGCTTCAAAGACCTGGATACCATACCGCTCGACCCCGATGTGCTCACGGCGGAGGCCGTGTTTAAAAACCCGGAGGCCTATCGCCAGGTGCTGGCAAAATTATACGGCGGACTGGCGCTCTCCGGCCAGCAGGGCGCGGCCGGCCAGCCGGATATTTCCGGTATCGACGAAGGTTTCGGACAATACCTGCGCGGTTTTTGGTACCACCAGGAACTGCCGACCGATGAAGCCGTTATCGGTTGGAACGACCAAACCATCAAAGACTTTCACGACCAATCCTGGACGGAAAGCGACGGTTTTATCTATGCCTTCTACAGCCGCGTTTTTTACCAGATTTCCATTGCCAACGAGTATATGCGCGAAACTACCGACGCTAAACTCGATGCCCGCGGCGTAGATGCCAATCTGAAAGCGCAAATCAAACAATACCGCGCCGAGGCGCGCTTCCTGCGCGCCCTGAGCTACTGGCACGCGCTTGACCTGTTCCGGAATGTGCCGTTCGCCACGGAAGACGACGTGCCCGGCGCGTCACTGCCCAAACAAACCAACGCCGCGGATTTGTTTGCCTATATTGAAAACGAGTTAAAGGAGATCATTCCCGACCTGGCCGCGCCACGCGCCAACGAATACGGACGCGCCGACCAGGCTGCCGCCTGGATGTTGCTGGCCAAGTTGTACCTCAACGCGGAAGTGTATATCGGGCAAGCCAAATACAACGAATGCCTGCAATACTGCGAACAAATTCTCAACGCGGGTTTTCAGCTCGATCCCGTTTACCAAAACCTGTTCCTGGCCGACAACCACACTTCCGGCGAAATCATTTTCCCCATTGCTTTCGACGGCATCAATACGCGCACCTGGGGCGGCACAACCTTTGTCATCCGGGCCGGCATCGGCGGCAGCATGAATCCCGTGGCATCCGGCGTGGTGAGCGGCTGGGGCGGCACGCGGGTAACGCGACAACTGGTGGAAAAATTCCCCGCCGACCTTACCGGTATCAAGGTCGATTTTAACCAGGGTAAAACGGCGAACTATCCGAAAGTGTACGTGCCCGGTTCGCACCAGGGTTGGGACGCCACCCAAACGGCCAACTCCCTCGCTTCGCCGCTTTCCAATAAAATTTACGAAGGCTACAAATATTTCCCGGCCAATACCGAAATTCTGTTCACGCAGATCTCCTCCAACTCCGCGCCCAAATTCGGCGATAACGGCGCCGACGGCACGCTCGAAACCGGCGGGGCCACCATTAAAATTCCCGAAGAAGGTTTCTATTACATTAAAGTTGACCTGAACACGCCGCGAACCTATGTCATCGAAAAACAGCAGTGGAGCGTGGTGGGCAGCGCAACCGGCGGCGCGGACATCGATTTTCAATGGGATGCCGGCGAAGGCATGCTCGCAGCCAGCCTGCCACTCGAAACCGGCTCCATCCGTTTCCGGGCCAATAAAAACGATGCTATCAGCCTGGGCGACAACGACGCCGACGCTATCCTGGAAGCAGGCGGCGCGGAGATACAGATCGACCAATCGGGCAGCTACAGAATTTTGCTCGACCTTGACAAACCCGACTACACCTTCCGCGTGAGCCTCACCAGCTTCGACCGCCGGGGCCTCTTTTATACCGATGGCCAGAACCTGGACATCAACGACCTCACGCTGTTCACCGACGGCATCGCCTCCAACAAGTTCAAAAATGTCACCTCCACCGGGCAAGCCGGCAAAGACACCGATTTCCCGGACACCGACTTCCCATTGTTCCGCTTAGCCGACGCGTACCTGATGGCCGCCGAAGCGATTCTTCGCGGCGCCGGTGGCGGCGACAAAGCCAAGGCCGTACAATACGCCAACAAAGTGCGCGAACGCGCCTATACCGGCACTTCGGGCAACTATACCGAAAGCACCCTCACGCTCGGCGAAATACTCAACGAGCGGGCGCGCGAACTGTACTGGGAATGTCACCGCCGCACCGACCTGATCCGCTTCGGCCAGTTTACCGACGGCAACTACCTGTGGGCCTGGAAAGGCGGCGTCAAGGAAGGTAAAACGGTTGAAAGTTTCCGCAACATTTTTCCCATACCTGCTGCCGACCGGGGGGCAAACCCGAATTTGAGGCAGAATCCGGGGTATTGAGGGTTTATGAGGGGTTAGAGGGTTTATGAGGGTTTAGAGGGTTTATGAGGGTTTAGAGGGTTTAGAGGGTTTATGAGGGTTTATGAGGGTTTATGAGGGTTTATGAGGGTTTATGAGGGTTTAGAGGGTTTAGAGGGTTTAGAGGGTTTAGAGGGTTTAGAGGGTTTAGAGGGTTGAACACAACTTTGTCAAATTGTAACTATTTAGGTAGGGGCAGCGCCCCGTAATATTTGTAGCTAAACGCGAGATAGTATTTCGTGGAGGGGCAGCGCCCCTACCTAAACAGTTACGTCAAATTAAGCCGTTCCCGCAACGGGTAGTACATTTAAATCCCGGCAAATGAAACGTTTGATTATCACCTATTTCAATCTACGACCCGACCAGGAGGGCGCGCAGGTGATTGCCGAAAGCATTCGCCTGGGATGCGAATTCCGCGGCATCAACCTCTGGGCCTTGATCGCCGCCATTGCCATCGCCTCGGTAGGGCTGAACACCAACTCCACGGCGGTAATCATCGGCGCTATGTTGATCTCCCCCCTGATGGGACCCATCATCGGCGCGGGTTATGCGCTGTCTACCTTCGACTTTGATTTGCTCAAAACAGCAGGCCGGAATTTTCTGCTGTTTGTTGCCCTCAGTTTGGCTACTTCGCTGGTGTTTTTCCTGATCTCGCCCCTCGACGACCCCACCAGAGAGATACTTGCGCGTACTTACCCGACTATTTACGACGTGCTGATCGCCTTTTTTGGCGGTGTGGCCGGTATTGTGGCTTACACCCGGAAGGACAAAGGCGGCAATATCATACCGGGCGTGGCTATTGCCACGGCGCTGATGCCGCCACTTTGCACCGCTGGTTACGGCTTGTCCAGGCTTCTGGCGGGTTTTGGAAAAGACTGGTACATTTTCGCCGGCGCCCTGTATTTGTTCATTATCAATTCGGTAATGATCGCCTTTGCCACTATTATCGTAACCCGTCTGGTGTTGCGTATCCGGCGGAAACAATACCCCGATGAAGCCGTTCGGCAACGGGTAAGCCGGATCATTACCGCCGCCATCCTGTTTACTATACTGCCCAGTTTGTGGCTGGCCTATTCGCTGATCGGTGAAAACAACTATGAAAAATCGGCCAGGTCGTTTTTGGAAAAAGAAGTGGAAACGCTCAATATCCCGATTTTGAAAACCAAAGTCTCTTATCCTGATCGCACGATCGAAATATTTACCCTGGGCGAACCTGACACGCCGACGCAATTGCAAATACGCCGCCGGACGGAGTATTATAACCTGACCGGCACACGCATCCTGTTCCGTTCTGCGCGGGAATACCTGGTGGAAAAAGAGCGGGTCAACCGCACCGAAGCGGAG
>CALEYM010000044.1 GCA_937926185.1 uncultured Bacteroidota bacterium
ACCAGCCGGCGTACCCATCCTTCGAGGCTTCCTTTAAAGGCGTAGGTATGCAGTTTTTTAAAAACCCGAAGAAAACCGTTGTTCACAATTTCGATGGCCGTGTCCTCATCGCGCGTATACCGCAAGCACATGCGCAGCATTTCGGGGAAAAATCGTTTATAAAAGGCTTCCTGCATACGCCGGTCATTGCGTATGCAACCTTCTATCAACTCCTGATCCGTGTAATTTTTTTTACCAAATAAACGCATGCGCCGTTTTTCGCTGTTCGTTTCGTTTATAATAACAGGCCCAACCCCAATACCAAACGTTTGTGCAGGATGCGGTCGGTTCCGCGGATGCCGCCCTCGGGGCCGCCCCAGTTAGACGCCCAGTCGCGGTATTTACGTTGCAACCGAAATCCTCCGTGTACGATCAAATGATTGCCGATCCGGTAGCCGATTTCCGCCTGCATCATCCATCCACCCCTCCAGGTGTCGGTGTAGCCCCATCGTTGGCCCGTGTTTTTGCCGGCAAAACCCCAACCCGCGGCAATGCAATAGTACGGCGTGAGCCGTTTTGGTTGCATATAGCCGCGAATTTCTGCAAAAAGCGGGTAAACGGAGGCTTCAGATACTTCCGTTCCGGGATCAAAACGTTCGATACCCGTTCCCAATCCTACCCCCAGGAGTCGCGAAAACATCCAGCCGCTGGAATGTTGTATCTGCAGGCCAATGTTGTCGAGACCATAATAAGCCTGGCCGATCAATACGCTGCCGCGGGTATGGTGAAAGAGTCCGCGCTCCTTAAAATTGTAGGGGCGCGGCCCTTGCGTGGCGCCTTTAACGCCCCGGCAATCCTGCACGATCCTTTTTACTTCTTTTCGCGGCAGATGAAACACGGCGCCACCCCAGGATTTGAATACAAGGGTATCGCCGGGTTTGATTTCCGTGATCTGGCCGGTCAGGCGGTTTCCGCCCGACAGGTACAGCACATCGCGGCAATCGGGCTTTTCCTGCCCCCGGAGGAGCCGGGGCTGCCACAACAGCAGCAGCAGCCCCAGAACGAGTAATCGTGTGTTTATTTTCATGGCTCCGGTATCAGGGAGTTACGCTAATACGGCTTATTTCTTTCGGCGCTGTTGGGTCGCTGACGTCGTATTGGTAGAATCCGTCGTCGCCCACGACCAGCAGGTGCGTTTCGTCCATGGCGATCACATCGTAGGTTTTGATACCGGCGATATGGGCCAGGAGTTTCATGTTCAGCGGGTCTTCCTTGTCGTACACTTTCAGGCCGTCGTCGCAAAGGTACAGGTATTTGCCTGCTACCGACAGGCCTTTGGGATTCTTCATCGGGTATGTTTTGCGCAGGCTGGCCGACGGCAAATTGCGAATATCGATCACGTCGAGCTGATTGACCGGGGTAGTTACGCCGTTGCGACATTCGGCCCCGTCGCGAATAGTCACGTAAGCGTTTTCTTCATCGCATACCACGGGATCGCAGCCGGTAGCATGGGAGAACACGGCTTCGAGCTGCGGTTGGGCCGGATTGGCGGCGTTAAAGATAAAAACCCCGTTTTGGGAGCCGATGAACAGCCGGTCTTTCCAGGGGAAAATGGTTTCGATATTCCAACCGATTTGAATGACGTTCTGAGCGACCGGGCAGGAAGGGTTGGCGATGGAAAACGGGCGCATGCTGGTGTTGTCCACACAGTACAGAAAATTGTCGTACTGGCCAAAACGGGAATAAGAGCCGGCGATACCGGTGGCGGCCGGAATGCTGCTGTTTGTCCACGCCGGTCGGCCGCCAGTGCTTTGGGCGCTCATCAAGGCATCGGATACGAATACGACGTCGTCGCGCACGAACCAAACGTTGCCCCACTGATCGTCGTGGCAGTCGATGGTTTCCGTAATCTGTGTTTGCGCGTAATCGACCAGGTAGCCACGAGTGGGATCGAAGCCGTGCAAGGCAAATACGTTTTCTGCCCGGCACGCCACCTGGGGTTGCTGGAGGTTGCTGATATCGATGGTCAGCAGGTCGATATACTGGTCGACATATAAATATTGACCGCGTACAGCCATGTCGACATTGCCGGGGATACTCCAGAAAGCGACGGGCACGGGATTGGCGGGGTTGCTGTTGTCGATCACATGGATACCTTCCTGTAGTTCAGTGATCAGCATGTATTGGCCGATGGCGTAAATTTTACCCGGCTTTTTCATGGCGCGGGGCCCTTCGGCGCTGATTCCAACCCGGCATTCTTCCAGTGTTTTGTAAACGGGGTCGAAGCGCACGTACGTGCGGGTGGAGGAGCAATCGTCGCGCAGACATCCAGTGAGGGATACGAGCATGGCGATGCCCACAACTGAAAAGAGGAAATGTGTAATTTTCATGGCATAACTGTTTGAGTGAGCAGATCAATACCCGGGTGATACTGCCCAACAGACAGGATAAGATGAAGAAAGGGTTGGGTGGGCGCTAAAATTTTCAGATATTGGCCTTCGATTTCAAAGACAAACCATTTATGGAGCAGGACAATCTCTACGACGAACCCGTCCGGCTTTGGCAGCGCATTCATCCCTCATACTGGGCCATTGTTAACCAGTTTATCCTGGCGTATGGCATTTATGTGAGCAACTGGGATTTTTACCTGTTGCTGTACGTGTTGTGGGTGGAATTGTTCATCGTGATGATAACCATGCTGGTTCGGGTAACTTTCGCGCGCGAATACCGGCGGGGATTCAACATGACCGGAGAAAAGATTTCCTTTTTCTTTATCGGTATTCTGCTGAGCACAACCTGTATCACACTGATGAAGGCAATGTCGTACGATTTATTCTCCGGCGAGATCAGGCTTGGCCAATTTTCAGCACCGCTGTACCTGATTCTGTTGTTGGGGCTGAACCACGTCATCCGGCTTGGCCTGCACTATTTTCAGAATGAACGATTCCGCAAAGCGAATCCGGCCACGGAAATGATCGTCTCGTTTATGTACCAGGTGGGTATCGTGGTCATCCTGATCGCTATCGGCGCATATTACCTTCCGCGTTATCCCCATGCGGGCGAAGTAAAAGACATGGCGCTCAAACTCCTGTCGTTCCGCCTGTTCATGGATTTGCTGTATTGCGGATTCCACCACACGGTAATTGAATGGTTTTCGCCGCCCGCCACCATCGAGGCGCTCAAAAAGAAAAAAACCTGAATTATTCCGGCACGAAGTCCATGGAAACCGAATTCATGCAATACCGCAGACCGGTAGGCTTGGGCCCGTCGTCGAATACGTGACCCAAATGGCCGCCGCAACGCGCACATTCCACCTCGGTGCGCACCATGCCGTGACTGGAGTCGCTGTTTTCTTTGACGTATTCAGGCTTCAGCGGCTTCCAGAAAGAAGGCCAGCCGGTACCGGATTCAAATTTCGTGGCCGATGAGAATAACGGCAGGCCGCAACCCCGGCAGATGTAGGTGCCTTTGGCGTGATTTTTCCACAAATCGCCGGAAAACGCACGCTCCGTGCCTTCCTGCCGCAATACGTAGTATTCCTGTTCATTCAGTATCTTTTTCCATTCAGACTCCGGCTTGCTGATTTTAACCAAACGGTTTTTGCCGTCGTATTGAGGCGGAACGAGGCTGTCGGTAGTCGTATTCAATGCGACCGTTTCAGCAACGGCGACCCGGCGCTCCGGTTCTCCGGAAAAATTGCAGGCCAAAAGGCCGAGCAGTACTGTTAAATATTTCATTTTAAACTTGAATATCAATGTTTTAAAAAATCAGCGCTGTCGTTTGCGCGGCTGTGTCCACTCCTCCTTTTCGGCGAACTGCACAATTTTTTTCATCAGGTTGACCATGGTCAGGAAAACCAGAAAACCGATCGTCACCACCACATAAATCCAGCGATACGATTGCGCCTCGCCAATGGGAACCCCGGAAATCAGCCATGCCGCCATGCCGTTCAAAAACGCCAAACCCAAAAAACTGTACATCGAACGCCCCCAGTATCGCATAAAACTGTCGGCATTGAGACTCATCATGCTGTTGAAAACGGCAAACAACAATAAAAAGGCCGTGGCAACCGACCACGGAAAGAGTTTGTCCGGCTCATACCAGCCAGTCCGGCTGAATAGCCAGGAAAGCAACATAAATACGACGGACGCGGCAAAAAACCAGAGGGCCTGCCGGAAGGGGTCCATTTTTTGTTC
>CALEYM010000045.1 GCA_937926185.1 uncultured Bacteroidota bacterium
GGTAAGGTCCAAATATTACATTTAAATTAGCGAGTGCGCTCAGGTTTGTGGCAATAAACTTGAATAGTTCCAATACCGTTTTTGTTCCGGTAACCTCATGAATCAACTTTCCCAAATATTCGGGAAGCGGGTCGTTCAGAACAAGGGCAGTATCGTTCTTAAGGCGAAGAAATAATTGGTCGAACTGATCCGGATTATTAAGATCGTATACAGGCCGACGAAATTCAGGCATGTCCACCTTCACGTTTAATGGAAGAACCGCGGTGCTTCTATCAAGTATGAAATAATCAACCGTACCGGCGGGGTCTTGCTTATAGAAAACATATACCCTTCCCTTACCAACAGGCCCAAACCAGGCTCCGACAAAGTTCCGCAAACCGTCGTAGTTGTCGCCGGCAATGTCGGGGTACATCCAGCCGCCATCCCCGTGATCAGCGCTCAACACCTGGTAATAAACCTTCGTATCGCCCCCAAACCCCTGGGCAACCAGAACAGATTCTTCTTTGTTGATACTGACCCAGGCCTTTATAAAATACCAGTCCAGGCTCATGTATTCAAAGGCTTCCTCTGCCCACTCATCGCCTTTTACATTCAGGTTGCGAAAAAAGCAACCGTGCTGATCGTATTGGATGACCAGTTGAGGCGCCTGGTCTTCGAAATAATTTTGTTTTACAACGGCCTGAAAATCTTTTCCATCTCCTGGCATCTCCAATTCTACCGGCGATTCCCAACTGAGTGTCTCCAGATGAAGGCGTACAAAAGACAACGGCCTTTTCTCTTCTTTCATCGTTTTGTAAAAGACATACAGGTATTGGTCTTCAAAATACCGGTACACACAAGCGCCGAAAATTTGCAGCACGTTGTCTTCCAATTCGGGAATTTTCTCCCAAAAGGTATCGCGGATCATATCGTCCGGCCAGGTAGCCGACCAATAGGCCGTATTAGTGATCGGACTGCGGGCGAACTTGAAAAATAAAACGGCTTTTTCCTGCCCGGTCGGGTCGCAGATGCCCTCGTGAATGCGCGCTTCGGTCTCGGCCGTTGCCCCTACCTCCAGGTTGGCCACATCCTTGTAGTACACAGCATATTCATGCGCGGCGTGGCAGGCATCCCGCGGCGTAAAACGCTTATTCCGGCTGACTGATTCCACCAACTTAAGAAATCCCGGGGTTTGGCGCCGCCGCAAGGTCGGAATGAGCAGATTCTGAGGGTAGGCAAACACAAATATGGCGGCCCGCCAACTGGCATAGGTACCCAGCCATTTCCATTCTTCATCGAAATCGTAAGGGATACGCGCCAGTACCAGATCGTGGTACTCGTCCTCAACCTGATGCGTGCGCAACGACCACAACAACACCTGCAGCGATTCAATAGCCTGAGAAACGCGGGTAGTCTTCTGGCAACAGTTCTGCTGCATGTCGATGAGCAAGGTTTCGGAGAGCCGTTTGGATGCCGCCCAAAAGGACTCGCCCGGCTTTGACACCGCACGGATGTAAGCGTCCCGAATGATTTTCAGCGTGACATCCTCGGTGGCCTCAATAGATGCTTCGATGCCGGAAACTACCGTCTCCTCCTGCTCGATCCTGCTTTCCAGTTTGCGCTCCCAGTCCCTGCGTTTGCGCCAACTGTACAGCCATGCCGATTTGCCGTCTTCCGGATTCAACGGAAACGAGGACAGCGACTTTTCAGGAAGCACAAAATAATCCTGGGAAAGCGTGATGCCCTTGGCTTTTTCTTCCTGGTGCCAAAATGCATACTGCCGCTCTTTTTTCACCTGCACCAACAATTCGTACACCTCCTGCCATTCCCCATCCGTAATATCCGCGGGGTTGTTGTCCCAAATAGCAATGATATTGAGCAAAAAACGAAAACGGGTGAAATCCAGGTTGAGTTGAAATAGCCTGTCTTTGATGCGCTCTCCCATCGCTTCCATATCCCGCAATGCGGTCATCTCCTCTACCGTAATGCCCAAAGTAGCATTGATCATGGCATCGAGCGACGGGTTGATTGCTTTCAAAGCGTTGATTTCCGTTTTCACCCAATTATGCCGTGCCGTGTACAAGTTGAACACCGAACCGGAGGTGGGCTGTACAAAATCTGGCGGTTCGACAATATCCGGATCGATCATCGGGGTTTCCAGCCTGGCCTTTAACGCTTCCTGCCAGGCTATTCTTGTCGCCGAGGAGGCGCGCCACCTGGGCATTGAGGTTTTCCAGGCAAACCACGGCGAAACAGACAGTACCGGCAATGGAGGTGTTTTACCCGGATTTGTCGCGTCATCTTCTATATTCCGCCAGTTCGGGTATAAAAACTTCTTTTTATTCGCTGTGGCTAATATTCTGTACACGTTCAACAGCGTATCGGCAGGAGAGGCGCCGGGTGTATCAGCTTCTTTCGCCTTCGTCTCCGTTATAAACAAAAAATCTTCCAGCGACAGTAGAAGCGCAGTTCCTATCTCTTTTTTTGCCCAGGTTATACGTTTCTGATCGGCGCTGTTCAAATCAGCGGTGATTGCGCTCCAGTAAGCTTCGGTATCTCCGTGAATTGGGTTGCCTTGATTTAGCGCAAGTTCCAGCAGGCCAATGAAACCGTCGTTTTGGAGTTTTGCTCCAAAAATTTCAATCAGGTCTGCCAGTTCTTGCTTCCTTGCGACCCACCAGTTGATGGCATACGGCACATTTTCGGGCAGGTCTTTCAGGGTCAGTAGTTCCGGGTCGATAAACGGAACGCCGGCAGGGGGCAGCGAAAACGGCAGAAAACCCGCTTTCGGTTCGCGGAGTGAAATCCACAAATCTTCGTAATTCAGGGTTACCGGGTCGCTTGCCGAGATTTCTTCTTTGATCCATTCAGCCCGGAGGTCATCTTTCACCGATTGTACCAAAATAGACAGCACCTCCTCTTCTTCTTCCGCTGTCAGCGGCTCCTTTTCCGGGTGGATAAAACAGGCAAGCCATTTTTCGTACAACTCCGCCAGCCGGAAAAATGCGTCCCTTTCAAGTTTGAAATCTGTTTTTAGCGACTGGAGACTCTGCTCTAAATCGACTCCCTGCGCAATTTTGTTTCTAAGGGGGAGTATCTCCGTTGTCTTCGCATTGCCGGTCCAAATGATGTTATTGCTGGCGCCATACGGAAAGGGCGTAGATGACATGACTCCAAAAACCGCTGCCAGATCCAATACCTCTATTCCCACTTCCAGCCGTTGCTTGTATAGAATGGAAGTAGCGGTACTCAGATTTTTCCCGGTCAAGTCTAAAACCGTATTCCGGTTGGCAAAGTCAAATTGAAGCGTGAAATCGACGCCGGTTTGGAAGGCGCCCAAAGAAGTATTGCCGTTGAAAATTTCCACGTTTGGAGCCACTTGTATTTCCGCGGTGAGGTCCTCGTAAACGATAAATACCCTGGGCCCGTTACTGTTAAAAACGATATCCCGCCTTTTGTCCAATTGAATACCGGTGATTTTCTCTGTTCCGGACGTAACCACTGCAGCGTCCAATTTCAGCAAAGTGCCGTTTCGAAATGCCCTGATCTCGGCAACCACGGCGTTTTTGACCATTTGTGTATTATTGGCATCTGTTACGACGACCTGAATTTGCGCTTGCGGGTTAATTTCAAGGCTTAGGTCAATACCCGGGATGAATAATACGGTTTGTTTAATATCGATACCCCATTGTCTCTTTTTCGTCCGAAACCAGTCGTTTACCCATTTGGTAATCCGGAGTGTTCGCTTTCGCCAAACCCCGTAGGTTGTATTAATATTAACCGGATCCGGATTGCGCATATCGTCTATTCCGACGATATCCGGATCAACTACCGGCAACTCCTTGCGGGCATAAGCGTCATTCATTCCGTCAGATTGCGCCCAAAGCGTGCGCAGGTATTCCCGGCGCCATTTTTCCAGCAAGCCCTGTGGGGTAGCGGTCAGCGGATCGCGTTTCGTATCGCGGTATCCGAACAAACTTTCCAGTTTGGCTTCTCCATCGGTCGCGGGGAAGGTCTTGACGTCAATAAACAAGTCGTTGAGATGGCTGACGTCGACCCCCAGGCGGTCGGCTAATCGTTGCCGTACAGCCGGATCTTTTTCATAATATATCCTCCGGATTTCGTCATAACTGGTTCCGATCTG
>CALEYM010000046.1 GCA_937926185.1 uncultured Bacteroidota bacterium
TTTTTCTGACCGCCGGCTTACTGTTTTTTTATTTCTTCCACTTCAAAAAATACGACCGGAATACCGTGATCGTCATTCTGGCCGTCTTTTTAAGCAGCCCGTTTCTGCGCGCCACCGGCTTCGCCCTGGTTACCGATCACCTCCCTTTTTTCTTCGTTGCATTGGCCATGCTGGCCTTTGAATACGCCCTGCTTAAAAAGGCCCTCTTTGGGCATATCCTGGCGGCTGCGTTTGCTTTTTGCGCTTTTTACACCCGGCAATTTTACTTTTGGATACCCTTTTATTTCTTTTTCAGGAGTATTGCGCACATCAGGGGCCGGCAGCGGCAGGGGGTTTATGTTCTGTCCAATATTATACTGGTTGTGCCGGCCCTGTATATGCTTTACATCTGGAAAGGTCTGGTGCCGCCTCACGCCCAATCCCTGCATCAGCACACTAATATATTCCTGACCCTGCCCTTTGGACTTGTTATGTTCCCCCTTTATTGCTACCCGGTGATACTCTACCTGGGAAAGCGCGAATTGTCCGGGATCAATTACCGGAAAGCCGGCTTATTGCTGGGCATTGGCATTTTATACGTGTTACTTTATACTGTGCAGGGGTTCGACCTCCACCTGGTACAAGGCGGTTTGTTGTCCAAAATTTTCCTGCGGCTGCCGCCCGGGGTTGCTGCCCCGGCATTTCTGGTTTTCAGCTATCTCGGGGCGCTGATCGTGGCATACTATTGCTTTAAAAATTTCCGGAAGAATTATTTCCTCCTCTTGATCCTCTTTGTGTTGTCGCTGTCACTTATGTTTTTCCAACGATACGCCGATCCGATCTTATTCATGTCGATCCTGATGTTTTACGACAGTCGCGCCAACGGAACATTTCTTTTTTCCAAATTTTTGTATTTGTTTATCGCGACAGAGCTGGCGCTGTACCTCGGCTCGATCGTTTATTATTAAACATACCGTTCTCTCCATCTTTTTTTCCCGAAATTTGTTGCATATTGGCAAAATGCGCGATACCGGGCAACCTGTTTCGCTCCCGTCGCGCCAAATTTGCCATACTTACCCAACCAGGCTTTTTACGATGAAATACCGGCTTACATTCTTCCTGGCGCTGCTGAGCTGCGCATTGTCTGCTCAAAACACGATCACACTGCAGCGTACGCTCAACTGGGCTGCCGAACCGCGATTGCAAACCCTCCCGCACGGCGAGACGGTGGAAATCTGGGGTTTTGAACAAAGCCTGTACGGCGATGCCGCGCCCGGGCTACCCCTGTTTTCCGAACGTTTTGCCCTGCCGGGCCGCTCGCGCATCACGGCAGAATTCGTGGCCGTGCAGTACGAGCCCTTCGCCAAAAAAGCCGGCCCCGAAGACGCGGCGCTGAGCGAAACCGTCCGGATTGACGCCTCCGCCGAACAGGAACGCAGCCGCTACTTCGGGCGCGTGCGTTTTTATCCCATCCGGAAAACGGGCGGCGGATACGAACGCATCACCTCGTTTGCCATCCGGGTTACCATTACGCCCGAAGCCGAACCGGTCAAACCGCGCGGCGGACCGTTTACCTATACCTCGGCCCTGAGCGACGGCACACTATACAAGTTCGGCATCAACCAGACCGGCGTGTACAAACTGGATTTCAATTTTCTGAAAAACGACCTGGGAATCAGTAACCTGGAAAGCATCGACCCCCGAACCATCCGCCTCTTCGGCAATGGCGGCGCCATGGTACCCGAACGCAACGGCGATCCGCGCCCCGACGATCTGCTGGAAAACGCCATCGTGGTAGTGGGCGAATCCGACGGAAAGTTCGACAACGGCGACTATATCCTGTTCTACGGGGTAGGCCCGGCGCCCCGCTCGCACCGCCCGGCTGACACCGACATGCCGCTGACCATTACGCAACACCTCTACGACCACCACGCCTGGTATTTTATCAAAACGGGCGCCGGCCAGGGCCTTCGGGTAACGGAACAAAGCAGCGTTCCGGCTACCTACGTGACGGAAGAATTCGACGACGTGCAGCGCCTCGAAACCGAAACGGTTAACCTGCTCGACTTTTTCAACTCCGCCCAGGGTTCCGGCAAACGCTGGTTCGGCGACTATTTTTACCAAACCCGCGAACGCAACTACAGTTTCACGTTCCCCAATATCGTCGGCGGTTCCACCGCCCGTTTGCGTTCGGAGTTTGCCGGGCGTTGCGGCGTCAACACCAACCTGCGGATACAGGCCGGCAGCTCAACGTTTTCCGGTCTGGTTTACAGCGTTTCGATCAGCAACAACGAAGCGAGTTTTGCTTCCAACGTGACGATCAACGGCGGCTTTCAACCCGCGTCCGATAAAGTAGACGTAAAAGTACAATACCTGCCGGCGGCCGAACCCAGCGAAGGCTGGCTCGACTACATCGAGATCAACGCGCGCCGCCGCCTGCGCATGGTCGACCAAAGTCCGCTCGAATTCCGCGACCTGCAAACGCTGACACAGGATGCCGCCACCTTCCGCCTGGGCAACGTGAACGGCCCGCTCACCATCTGGGACATCAGTACGCCGCAAACGCCCAAAAAACAGCTGGCTGCCATCGGCGGCGGTTCGGCCGAGTTTGGCGCCGCGACAAAAGGCGTACTACGCGATTTCGTCGCTTTTTATGACAACTATGCTTTCCCCAAACCGCAAAAAACCGTTGGAAAAATTGACAACCAGAATATACACGGTACCGACAACGTGCATGCAGCCATCGTGTACCATCCGGATTTCGAAGCCGCCGCACAACAACTGGCCGAACACCGCCGGGCATACAGCGGCCTGGATGTAGTGACAGTGCCTATTGAAAAACTGTATAACGAGTTCTCCTCGGGCGCCAAAGACCCCACGGCCATCCGCGATTTTGCCAAAATGCTGCTGGAGCGCAACCCCGATAAATTCCATTTCCTGCTGCTGTTCGGCGACGGCTCTTTCGACCCGAAAAATAATACCAACAGCGAGGACAACCTGGACTTTATCCCCGTTTTTGAAACATACCAGTCGTTCAGCCCCATCTATTCTTTCCCTTCCGACGACTATTTCGGCCTGCTCAGCGACGGCGAAGGCGGCGCCCTGAAAGGCGCGCTCGATATCGCCGTGGGACGGCTGACGCCCGGTACCGCCGCCGAGGCGCAGGCTATCGTGGATAAAATTGTCGCCTACGACAACAGCCCCGAGCTGCTCGGCGACTGGCATCTGCGGAACCTGTATTTTGCCGACGACGAGGACGTCAACTACCACATCGACCAGGCCGATAAACTGGCCAACGAGGCGGAAGCGGCGGAAAAATGGTTCAACAGCGAAAAAGTGTACTTCGACGCCTACCAGCAGGTGGCCACCTCCAGCGAAAAACGTATACCCGACGCCAAAACAGCCATCAATTCCAGTATTTTTAAAGGCGGCCTTACCGCCCAATACATCGGGCACGGCGGCCCCCGCGGCTGGGCGCAGGAACGGGTGATCGACAACAACGACATTGCCGGCTGGGACAACGCCAACCGCTACCCACTTATCATCACAGCCACCTGCTCTTTCGGCGGCTACGACGACTACGCCACGCTCACGGGCGGCGAACAGGCCTTACTGAAGGTGAATTCGGGCGCCATCGCGCTGTTTACCACCACCCGTGCCGTTTATATCGACGGGAACAACGCCCTGACGGACGCCGTACAAAAAGTGATCTTCCAACGCGTCAACGGGCGTTACCGCACTATTGGCGAAATATTGCAGGACGCAAAAAATGCCCTGACCTTCAGCGACGAGGAGAACGGCCGCCGCTTTACCCTGCTCGGCGACCCGGCCATGCACCTCGCCATGCCGGAATACCGGGTACGCACCGCGGCTATCAATGGTAAAACATTTAATCCGGCCCAGCCGGACACCCTGCGCGCCCTGATGCCGGTCGCGCTGGAAGGCGAAGTGACCGATACGCTGGGCAATTTGCTCAGCGATTTCAATGGCAAAGTGTTCATTACCCTTTTCGATAAAAAACAAACCTTGTACACCCTGGGCCAGGACCCCCGCAGCATCGTGCGCCCCTTTACTGTGCAGCGCAATATCCTGTTCAAAGGCAGCGCGACAGTCGCCAACGGCCGCTTCAGCGTCAGTTTTATCGTACCGAAAGACATAAACTATGCCTACGGCAACGGCAAACTCAGTTACTATGCCGAAAACGGCACCCCGCTCGACGCCGCGGGCGCCGACACGGAAATTATCATCGGCGGTACCGCCAACACCATACAGGACGATACGCCGCCCACGATCCAGGTTTTTCTGAACACCCAGGACTTTGCCTTCGGCGGCATCACCGATAAAAATCCGCGAATACTCGTCCAATGTTCCGACGATTACGGCATGAACGTCACCGGCACCAGCCTCGGCCACGACCTCACCGCCGTGCTCGACGACAATGTGCTGGAAACCATTGTGCTCAACGATTTTTATGAAAGCGAACAGGACAACGCCAAAAAAGGAAAAGCCCTGTACCCGCTGCGCGACCTGGCGCCCGGCCGTCACAAGTTGCGCGTGAAAGGCTGGGATATCGCCAACAACTCCGGTGAAGGCTACACCGAATTCGTG
This sequence comes from uncultured Bacteroidota bacterium, assembly GCA_937926185.1. Taxonomy (GTDB): domain Bacteria; phylum Bacteroidota; class Bacteroidia; order Chitinophagales; family Saprospiraceae; genus M3007. The sequence continues at coordinate 4,588 of CALEYM010000046.1, forward strand.
GTGGCCGAAGACGGTAAAGCCGCGCTGGCCCACGTACTCAATTATCCCAACCCGTTTACGACCAATACTTATTTCCAGTTTGAGCACAACCTCGCCGGCCAGTTGCTCGACGTGCAGATCAGCATTTTCTCCGTGTCCGGCAAGTTGGTTAAAACCCTGCTGCACACCGCCGCAGCCGACGGTTTCCGCGTGACGGATATCAACTGGGACGGCCGCGACGAATACGGCGACACGCTGGCCCGCGGCGTTTACCTGTACCGGGTAAAAGTGCGCGGTACCGACACGGGCGGCGCCCAGGTGACGGCAGAAAGCGATTTCGAAAAACTGGTGATTTTGAAATAAATGTGGTCAATGTGGTCAATGGGGTCAATGGGGGCAATGGGGGCAATGGGCGGCGAATAATCATTCTTTTCCGGCGTTTACTCGAACGGCGCTTGTCGATTTGAAGGGCGCCTGCATTTTGCGGCATCTTTTTACACACACCAAAACAAAGATGCCGCTATGATTTCCCGGAATGTATTCCTCGTCCTCGTTGGCCTGTCGCTGCTGGCCGCCTGCAAACAAACCGCTTCCAAAACCGAAAAAGACCGGCTGTCCAATTACCATTTCGGTCAGGTGCGCCTGGCCGACGGCGTACCGCTCGACCTGTCCGTAAACCTGCGCTGGCAAGTGGCCGATCCTGAAACCTTTTACCGTCAGCAATTGCACCCCGACACTTTTCAGCGCCACGTCATGTTTCCCCGTTGCGAGGAAGCACTGCGTTCCATGGCCCACCACTATACCTCGGTCGACAGCATCTTTCTGCGTCAGCGCGAGCGGTTTCTGAACGACGTCAAAAACACCCTGGCCGCCGCGCTTGGCACCGATGGCATCACGGTAAAAGAGGTGATCGTATCGGAGCTCAAATTCCCCGACAGCTACACTTCGGCCATGGAACAAGCCGGACTACTGCGCCAGGAGTTCGAGCGCATCCGCCGGCAAAACGCCGTGGAACTCGCCGTGGCCGACGCCGACCGCCGGAAAGCCGAGGCGATGGCCCGCGTACAGATCGCCCAGGAAGAAGCCAACGCCCGCATCCGCGACATCCAGGCGCGCACCGAAGAACGCAACCGCGCCGCCGAGCTCGCAAAAGCCGAAACCGAAGTGCAGATCGAAGCCAAAAAAGCCGTGATCGCCGCCGACCGCCAGCGCCAGCTCAACGAGGTGGAAATCGAAAAAGTAGCCAAACTCCAGGGACTGGAACTGCTCAAACAAAAACAAAACGATTCGGTGGAAGTGGAACGCCACAGCACCCTGGCCCGCGTGTACGCCGATAACCCGAATTACGCCACTTTTGTTGTAAACAAGGAACTGGCCTCCAAAGTGAATATCGCCGTGGTGCCGGCTGGGGCGAACCCCAGCGTGTTTGATAATCTGATCAATGGCGCCATTAAAAAAGAGTGATGAGCGTTGAGTGATGAGCTCAATCACTAAAAAAGCGCGACAAGTTCCCTCGGCGCGCTTTCGTT
>CALEYM010000047.1 GCA_937926185.1 uncultured Bacteroidota bacterium
ACCCAATCCGAACGCTGCGGCATACGTTTTCACAGCGACGGCAGATTGGTAGTCTAACTCGTAGCAAATGCCTTGATCGAGGGAGATATCTTCCCCAGCGGCCAAATCAACTGCAAAAAGCAGCAGTTCCATCATAAGAGAACCGTGGAAGAGGTTATCGGCCATTGCCCGCGAATTATCTTTCGTCGAGAATTGCGCTGTGACCTCCTGCCAGGAAAGCAAATCTTGGCCAGATAGCTGATGGGGCAAATCTTTTAATAAATTGGGATTGTCTTCTATTATTTTTCCCACAAATTCGGTCATGAGGTGCAGCCCGAACATCAGTTTATTGGCCGCCCCGGCCAAATCCGGGAATCTTTCAAGTAAAAGCGAAAATTCCAGTTCGATTTTTTTTACGGCTTCAGAGGGGTCAACTTGCGCTATGAAAGGCAATGCCTTCATCCGCAGTCCCCAAACTTTGGGTAACATATTTTCGAGCGCGGCTTCGAGGTTTTCATACTCTCCTAAAAGTGCCTGCCGAAGGTCCTTTTTCAAATTTTCAAGCTCCACCAGAAGCCACCGAGGCAGCTCCATTTGTTCATCGTCCATGAGCGTTAGCCAGGAAGGTGGGCCGGTAGTATATTGCTCGAGCGCATTCATAGTTTCGTAATATTTGTCAAAAAACAAATCCGGTCAACCGATGGTTTTCAGAATTTCTTCCAACAAAGATAAGATTTTCTTCAATTTGTCCATTCTGTCTGTGAAATCGCGCGCCCTTGGCAAGGTCGATCATTTTGTTGACGTCAACGAAATGATGTTCGACCCGCTCACCTGCGCCTTCCTTCACGTAAATTTGCCAGAGCCAAAAACAAAAGCGGGTGAGCCCCAAAATCCGGAAGTAAATCTTCCTCGTTTCGGCGCTCACCCGCTGCATTTTCAGGTGGCGGAGAGACAGGGATTCGAACCCTGGATACGCTTTTGACGTATACGCACTTTCCAGGCGCGCTCCTTAAACCACTCGGACATCTCTCCGGAATTCGCTTTGGCGGAACAGGATCAGGCGGCGTAAAAATGCCTCAAAACCCGTTCTTTTTTAAAAGCGGGTGCAAAGGTAAGTATTGCTGTTTCAATATGCAAGCAGGAAACGGGGCAGAATTTTTGCGTCATTGTGTCATTGACGCCCAATGACGCTCAATGACACAATGACCCTCGTATCTTTGGCCCGCATGGACAATGCTGACAAAGAAAACAAGCCGTTGATACGGCAGGCCCTGACCATCGTGCTACTGCTTGTAGCGGTATCAGTGATGCTTCTGTCGGGCGATCCGCGGGTAGCGTGGTGGGCAGCGTGGATCGCGTTGGGGTACGTATTGCTGGCCATGGTGTTGCTGATCTTCAACCAGACGCGCCTGATGTTCGTGTGCCTGGGGTGCAGTGCCGCCATTTGTCTATTTTTTAACGAAACCAGAACGACGGATTCCAGTTTCCCGCCATATCCGGGAAAAGCGGCGCCGGCACTGGAAAAAAACATACAAACCGAACATGAGTCTCCGCCGGCGAATTGACAGCTTCCGTTACGCTTTTCAGGGGCTGGCCGATCTGTTTCGCCATCAGCCCAATTCGCGTATTCATCTTGCTGTGGCGCTGCTGGTGACGGGCGCCGGGTTTTATTTCGGCATTTCCAGGCTGGAATGGGTGGCGCTGGTACTCTGCATTTCGGCTGTTTTTGCCATCGAATGCATGAATACCGCCCTTGAATACCTCACCGACCTGGTTTCACCGGAATATCACCCGCTGGCCGGAAGAGCCAAGGACGCGGCAGCCGCGGCGGTTCTGTTGGCCGCCGCGGGGGCCGTGGCAGTGGGGGCCGCGGTTTTCGGGCCGAGGGTATGGGGACTTGTTTTCTAATAGCGTATGGTAGGGCTTATGCGTTTCTGGAAAATATTGATGCTGGTAAAGTACCTCTTGCAGAGGCTGGGGCCGGGGCCGGCACGAGTTGCTCCTCTCCTCACTCCAATCACAAAGCGAATTATCTGTTTCCTTTTAGCCATTTTTCCCCTTTCCTCCACCGCCCAGCCGCTCCTCTCCCTTCAACCCGCCGACACCCTGCACAAAGGCCGCTTTTACACGGCGCTTGGCGTCGGTACCGCGGCGTATGGGGCCGCTATGGCCGGCCTGTACAAGACCTGGTACGCCGGCTATCCGGCCAGCCGCTTTCACGCGTTCGACGACCTGCGGGAATGGAACCAGATGGATAAAATGGGGCATTTCCTGATGTCGTACAACGAGAGCCGCTGGGTGTCCGCCGGCGCGCGTTGGGTGGGATTTAACAAACGAAAAGCAGCCTGGCTCGGCTTTGCCGGAGGACAACTGATCCAGACCTCCCTCGAAGTATTCGACGGTTTTTCTGCACAGTGGGGATTTTCCTGGAGCGATATCGGGTTCAACCTGCTGGGATCGGGGCTGTTCGTGGGGCAGGAACTCGGCTGGGGCGAACAACGTATTTCCCTGAAAATGAGCGCCTGGCCGGTGCAATACCCTTCAGACCGCATCTACCCCGCCGCACCTGCCGGCAACGACAGGTGGACTACTCTCGAACAACGCGCCGACGCGCTGTACGGAACGGGCCCGGTCAGTTTGTTTTTGAAAAACTACAATACCCTCGTCGTCTGGGCTTCGGTCAATCCACGCGCTTTTCTGGGCGAACGGACGCCCTGGCTGCCGCCCTGGCTGAACATCGCCGCCGGCCTGGGCGCCGATAACCTGTTTGCCGGTTTCGGCTACGAATGGCAGGCCGATAAAAACTGTTCCGGCCCTGACTGCCTGACGTATCGCATCCCGCCGGAAGCTTATCCGCGCACCAGGCAGTTTTTTCTGTCGCTCGACGTGGACTTGACCCGGATACCCGTGCGGAGCCGCTTTTTGCGCAGCCTGTTCGGCGTTGTAAACATTTTAAAATTCCCGGCCCCGGCGCTGGAATGGAACAACCGGGGAAAAGTCGTTTTTCATCCCATTTATTTTTGAGTACAGGCAACGTTCCGGAATTTGGTGTCCCTGTGTGGCAACAACAATCCTTTTCCGAAATCCCCCTTTTGACTTTTATGTTTTTAATTTTACATTTTGACTTAAAAAAACAATTCCCCGGGAAGCAAAACACGCCTACATTGTATCTTACCCGGTATTTTGCCTGTCAAGCAGCCCGGCAAATGCTTTAATCCTTTCCTA
>CALEYM010000048.1 GCA_937926185.1 uncultured Bacteroidota bacterium
TCGCCGCAGCCGCAGGTGCGGGTGGCGTTCGGGTTATTGAAAAAGAATCCCTTGCCGTTCAGGCCGCCCGAAAACTCCAGCGTGGTATTGAAGAGGTAGAGGAAACTTTTCAGGTCGGTCACTACTTTAACGCCGTTATCTTCGAAAGCCTGGTCGTTCGGTTTTGATTCGTTGTCGAAATCGAGTTTATACGACAAGCCCGAACAGCCGCCGGATACGACGCTGACGCGGATGAAATAGTCGTCGGCAATATGGCCCGACGAACGGATTTCCGATATTTTTTGCTTCGCGCTTTCTGCTACGTAAATCATACTTTAAGAGGTTGCGGGTTAACGGGTTGCGGGTTAACGGGTTGCGGGTGTATCTAAGTGCAAACCCGTTAACCCGAAACCCCTTAACCTTTTTATCAGACCGTGGCTTCAACCGGTGCGGTGGTGTCGGCAGTGATGCCGTTTTTCTCCTGGTAGTCTTTAATGGCGGCCTTGATGGCGTCTTCGGCCAGCACGGAGCAGTGGATTTTCACGGGCGGCAGGGCCAGTTCTTCCACGATGTCCATGTTGTCGATTTTCAGGGCATCATCCACCGATTTGCCTTTGAGCCACTCGGTAGCCAGCGAGGAGGAAGCGATGGCGGAGCCGCAGCCGAAGGTTTTGAATTTGGCGTCGCGGATGGTGCCGCTTTCTTCGTCCACTTCAATTTGGAGGCGCATCACGTCGCCACATTCGGGAGCGCCGACGAGGCCGGTACCCACGTTTTTTTTGTTTTTATCCAAAACGCCGACGTTCCGGGGGTTCTTAAAATGGTCCAACACTTTTTCACTGTAAGCCATATCTGAATATCTGAGTTTTTGATTTTGTTATTTTTTGTTTTTGCCGGTGAGGCGGTAGTAAAGGCCGAGCACGGCGTAATAAATGCGATAGAGCAATTGGGTGAAGGGGTCGGGGGGACTTTGGATCGGGCTCATAGGTCACTTTGTTTTTCTGATTATCACGCCGTCTGTCAGACGGCGTTACTTAGTGCGCGCTCCACTCGATTTTAGTCAGGTCCACGCCATCTTTATACATTTCCCAGATGGGGCTGAGTTCGCGCATGTGGTTGACGCCTTCAGTGATGGCTTTTATGGCGAAATCAACTTCCTCTTCGGTAGTAAAGCGACCAAGCGAAAGCCGGATGGAAGAGTGTGCCAGGTCGTCGCCCAGGCCCATGCCCACCAGCACGTAGGAGGGCTCCAGCGATGCCGAGGTGCAGGCCGAACCGGACGATACGGCGATGTTTTGGTTGAAGGTCATCATCAGGCCTTCGCCTTCCACGTGTTTGAAAGAGATATTCGTCACGTGCGGCATGCGGCTGTTCACATTGCCGTTGATCTTGGTTTCTTCCAGTTGAGTAAGGCCTTTTTCGAGTTTATCGCGCAAGCGGCTGACGCGTTCGGCGTCCTGCGCCATTTCGAGGCGGGCAATTTCGGCGGCTTTACCGAAACCCACGATCCCGGGCACGTTGAGCGTACCGGAGCGCATGCCGCGTTCGTGGCCGCCGCCGTCCATTTGGGCGGTTACTTTTACTCTCGGGTTTTTACGGCTGACGTACAGGGCGCCCACGCCTTTCGGGCCGTACATTTTATGCGCCGTGAAAGACATCAGGTGTATGCCCACTTCGCGCGGATGCGTCGGGATTTTCCCCACGGCCTGCGTGGCGTCGCTGTGGAACAATACGCCGTGTTTTTCGCAGATTTGGGCAATTTCCCGCATGGGCTGGATCACGCCTGTTTCGTTGTTTGCCCACATGATCGACACTACAATGGTGGTGGGGCGAATAGCGGCCTCGAGGTCGGCCAGGTCAACCAGTCCATCTTCCTGTACCTTTAGATACGTAATTTCCGCGCCCGCCTTTTCAAGGTGTTTGCAGGTATCGAGAATGGCTTTGTGTTCGGTTTCTGCAGTGATGATATGGTTGCCTTTGCGGGCGTACATCTCAAATACGCCTTTCAGCGCAAGGTTGTTGCTTTCCGTGGCGCCCGAGGTGAAAATGATCTCTTTGTCTTCAACGTCAAGGAGTTGCGCAATTTGTTCGCGGGCATAATCCACGGCTTCTTCGGCTTCCCAGCCGAACTGGTGGCTGCGGCTGGCGGCATTGCCGTGTTTTTCATAAAAATAGGGCACCATGGCATCCACGACGCGGGGATCGCAGG
>CALEYM010000049.1 GCA_937926185.1 uncultured Bacteroidota bacterium
AGACGGGATTGTTCATGCCTTTTACCCGGATAAAATTTCCAAAATGGCCATCGGACAACCGCTCTCCGTGCGACTCACCGGCTTGTCGGTCAACAACCGGGCGGTCGTCGCGCGCCCGGGGGGGAGATATTGAAACGCCCCATCTGGCAGACCGGCGAAATCCGGCTGTCTCACGACCAAAACATATTTTCCCTGCACGTCGCCACGTTTGAATACACCACCACTGCATTGAGCCGCATGGTGTTCATGCTCGAAAACTACGACCGCGACTGGCGCAGCGACCTGCTGGAAGGCGCGGCCAGCTACGTGAACGTGCCGCCGGGCGACTACGTTTTCCGGGTAAAAAACAGCAACAACATGGGCGTGTGGGGTCCGGAAACCCGCCTGCGCATCACCGTATTGCCGCCCTGGTGGCGGACGTGGTGGGCTTATCTGCTCTATGCTGCGCTCATAAGCAGCGGCATTTTCGCCCTTTACCGCTTCCAGCTCAAACGCCGCCTGGAACAGGCGGAAACCCTGCGCCTGCAGGAATTGGACACCTTAAAAACAAAGCTGTACACCAACATCACCCATGAATTCCGCACCCCCCTCACCATCATACTCGGAATGGCGGAGCAAACAAAACTGGAAATCAGGAAATTGGGAAATTCAGCCATTGAGAAGTCCATTGCCAACCTCGACATGGTGATCCGCAACGGGCAAAGCCTGCTTCAGCTCGTGACCCGTATGCTCGACCTCAGCAAATTGGAAAGCGGCAAACTGGCATTGCATTACCGGCAAGGCGACGTCATGCATTTCCTGAAATACCTCACAGAAAGCTTTCACTCGCTTGCTGAAAGCAAAGGCGTACAAATTCATTTCCTGTCGGATATTAATGAACTGATGATGGATTTCGATTCGGAACGTTTGCAGCAGGTCGTCTCCAACCTCCTGTCAAACGCCCTGAAATTCACGCCCGCCGGCGGAAACGTTTATTTTTCGGTGGGTAAAGATCTGTCGAATCTGATCATCAAAATCAAAGACACCGGCATCGGCATTTCTGAATCGGGTCTACCTCAAATTTTCGACCGCTTTTTCCAGGCGGATGATTCACACACGCACACGGGAGATAACCAGACGAGCACCGGCACCGGTATCGGCCTGGCGCTGACGAAAGAATTGGTGAAGCTGATGGAAGGAGAAATTGCCGTCAAAAGCGCGCCGGGCGCCGGAACCACTTTCACCGTGACCTTGCCCGTATGGCAAAGCGCCGGATTGCAACAACCGGCAATTAAACTTGAAGTGCCCATGCGGCCTGCGCTTCCTGAAACAGAGCATCAGCCGCTCGAATTGAATGGCGATGCAGCCGCTGAAAAACCCTACCTCCTGCTGGCGGAAGACAATGCCGATGTGGTAGCCTACCTGCGTTCCTGCCTCGCTGCCGACTATCGGCTCGCTGTCGCAAAAGACGGGCAGGAAGCCATCGAAATGGCGCTCGAAACCATCCCCGACCTGCTGGTGTCGGACGTAATGATGCCTCGCAAAGACGGCTTCCAGGTGCTGGAAGCCCTGAAAAACGACGAGCGCACGAGCCATATCCCGATCATCCTGCTCACCGCCAAAGCCGACGCGCAAAGCCGCCTGACCGGGTTGCGTCGCGGGGCCGACGCTTATCTCGCCAAACCTTTTCAGCAGGAAGAGTTGCTGGCAACCCTGGAAAACCTGCTGGAATTGCGTCGAAAATTGCAGTTGAAATACCAACAAAACATACTGGCTCCAGAAGTGGTCAGCCCTGTAGAGCTCGCCGTTGACCCGGAGGACGTTTTTTTGCAAAGTGTGCGCGCCGTAATAGAAGCCAACTACACCGACGACGACTTCGGCCTGCCCCAACTCTGCCAAAAAATTGGCTTGAGCCGCTCTCAACTCTTCCGCAAAATGAAGGCCCTGACCGACATCGCCCCCTCCGACCTTATCCGCTCGCACCGGCTCAATAAAGCCAAAACACTCCTCGAAAGCGGCGCCGTAAATGTTGCGGAAGCCGCCTGGGCAGTGGGCTTCAAAGACCCTTCCTATTTTTCAAAACTGTACCAGGAGGAGTTTGGGGTGGCGCCGAGCGCGGCGCGGCGGTGATTCGGTTATTAGGGTGCAAAAAGCATTTTATGCAACCTGCAATTAATTGATAGTCAATAGTTTAACTAACTGGTAATTTCGTTCCATGCGACGAAATTACCCGTTTTTTTTGCGCCCTGAAACCAAATTGCCGGTTTTGGGAACGCATTTACCCGATGCCTGGGGCCCTTTGCCTTCACCTTCGTACCATCATTTTCAAGCACTCCTGAATGTCAAAAAACCAAGCTTCTCCTGACGGCGCACTTGTTGCGCTGCGCAGGCCGGCCCTTGTATTTCTCTTATCAGGCGCTGGCTGGTTTGCCCCTTGTTTTTCGCAACAGCCCGGCCACTAAACTAACCGGCTCTAATTATGAAAACTTCGAAACTGCTGTTTGTCTTAGCACTGTTCCCTCAAATTTCCTTCGCAACGGATCCCGATACGGTAGTTGTCCGCATGAGCTCCGTAATCAAGTTGACGCTGGTGCAGGCCAGCGTCGACAAACAAGAGGGCTTTTACATTTTAGACACAGGAACCCCTGACTTGGTGCTCAACCGCACCTATTTTGATGGCGAGCTCTCCGAAAAAGTATTTTATGGCATCAACGATGAATTCCTTGACATCCGCACAAAATATGTTGACCTGCGCATAGGCGATTTTGAAGTAAGAGTAAAAGCCAAAATCATTGATTTTAGCGCCATTGAAAGCTTGACAGGAGTGCCCATCCTGGGCGCGATCGGCAATGACGCATTTAAAGACTGCGAAATCGTCTTTGATTACGTTTTTAATAACGAATTCACGATTTATCGTTTAGACGAAAACGGCAACCCGCTAAATCGGAAAGCCTTGCACCAGTCGCCTTCACAAACACTGCCTTTTTTGAACAAAGGCAGCATGCCGTCGGTATTAGCCTGCATCGGGGGACAGAGCGTCCGGCTTGGCCTAGACTCTGGCGCCGGGGCAAACCTGGTGGATAAAAGGAAAAAATCTCCATTCGGCTGTTGCCTGAAAGACCTTGGCAAAAAAAGATTGCGTGGGTTTGGGGCTGCTGTCGAAATGACGCCTTTCGCCGAGATCAGCGGATTGGCGGTGGGAGAAATCCACTGCAAGCCCATGCAAGCTTTTGTGACATCGCTCCATCAATTTAACTCGGATTTGAAGGGGCCGGATATAGATGGCATCATGGGTTATGAATTCCTCAGCCGTTACCGCACGGCCATCAATTTCAGGAAAAAAGAGGTGTATATCTGGGATACCGATTATGTGCAGCAACAGTTGGCTGATGCCCAGGCCGGCAAATAGACAAAAAGCAAATATTGTGAAACAGGGCGGCCCACCTGCCCAGGGTTGAAGAATGTCCGGAAAGAAATGATTGCTTTGGCTAACCTCGCAGGAGATTCAGGTCGATTCAGTTCCCATCCGTGTACTGCAACGCCCAGATGCCGAGCCGCATGGTGCGCGAGGTGTGCGCATTGGACAGCGCAGGGCTAACTTTATTGAAAACCTCAATGGAACAGCTACAATTGAGCGCACGGGCTTACGACCGGATTTTGAAGGTGGCACGGACGGCAGCGGATTTGGCCGGCAGCGCAGATATAAGAATTGAAGATTTGGCGGAGGCGATACATTTCCGGAGTTTGGATCGGGAGGGGTGGGCGGGGTAATATCCCGCATTGGGTGCGCGTAGTCAAAAAGACACAAGCGCGGCGGATGGAGAAGACCAAGCAAGGCGGAATTTCCCCAACAAACAGGACCAGGGATGATCGTGAAATATAACTACCTTTGAAACCAAACAGTGAAGAATGGCCGATTTTGAACGTTCATCCCAGCAAATCCGTAAACAGTTGGAAAACCGGGTAGCCAGCAAGCTGTTTCTATGCACTACCTTCTCCCTTATATTTTTCTTTCATACCGCGTTCGCAAGGGCTCAACCCGGCCCGGTTGATTTTGAACGGGTGAGTGCAGGATACGGATACCCCAACAGTTATATTGAAGATATAAAAGAAGACCGCTTCGGGTTTTTATGGTTTGGAACCAACGAAGGATTATTCCGGTACGATGGTTACGAATTCAAAGTTTACCGCCATGATGTCCGTGACAGCACTACCCTGTCGAGCCCGAATATTAAAGATATCTGTGAAACCCGGAATGGCGAGATTTGGATTGGTACCAATTACGGACTTAATTTTTTGGACCGAAGAACCGGCAAATTCCAAAGGTTTCTACCGGCGCCACGGAATGAACCAACCGCTAAGATATCCAATCTTATTCGAAGAGTATTTGAAGATAGCCGGGGGAACCTTTGGCTGGCTACCGTTTCCGCCAGGAATATGCTCCGCTTTGATAGAAGGTCTAAAAAATTTATACCTACCCATGAAGCAGGCAACCCGGATGCGAAACATTTTATAAGAGTCTTTTTTGAGGACAGTCGTGGTACGGTTTGGGCCGGAACGTCATACGGTTTATTAAAACTGAATCCTGGCGATTCAACTTTCCAGCATATCCTGCCGGACCCTGATCATGAAAGTGAAAACAATAAAATAATCGCGGAGATATGCGAAGCGTCGGATGGATCATTTTGGCTGGCGACAAAAACCGGATTAGTCAACTGGAACCCCGATACTAAAGCAATAAAAAATAGTTTTTTGCCCCTTGGCATAAAAAATACTACAATAAACGCTTTAATCCTGGATAAAAATGGCAATCCCTGGTTCGCCCTCGAAAATAATGGTCTGGGTGTGTACGATATTCAGCAAAAACAGTTTAATCATTATAAATACGAAGCAAATCATAATAAAAGCCTCAACAATAATACGGTCAACTGTCTGTTGGAAGACCGCTTCCAGAATATTTGGATAGGCACTGAAAACGGGATCAGTAAGATCAGGAGGGATCATTCCGGCTTTGAGTTGTTGCTCAATACAGGGGTAGACGGAAATATCGCCAATACGGTCACGCGCCTCATGCGCGACAGCAAAGGCACCGTCTGGACGAAAACACCTGAAGGTGTTTATGCTATTGAAAAAGGAAAAACACAGGGAAAAAAAATCGAAGAACTTTCGCAGCATGCCACAGGGGTAGGAGAAGACTGGTTTCTGGAGGATCATATAGGAAATATATGGTTTTCTGTTAGTGGCCACGGCTTGTACAGACGTGCCGCAAACGAAAAGGCATTTCGAAAAATCTATTTCGGCGATACGCTTTCCAGTGTGTCGATCTACAAAATGGTTATCGACCATAAGGATAAAGATGTTTTCTGGATTGGTACGGCCATCGGCCTTTGCCGGTTGAACTGGAAAACCTCGGACAGGCGATGGTACCAACCGATGCGGGATATTCCTGAGGTTTCCTCCAACCGCTTTATCATTTTTGATCAATACGGAGACGACGAGATTTGGTTATACTACACATACTCCAACAGTCTGGGCAGATTCGACAAGAATACCGGGAAATTTGAATTGTTTCTCCCGGATACTCTTAATAAAGAAGTGCTGGAAGGGGTGGTTAAAGACATTGCAATAGGAAAAGACGGAAATATATGGATAGCCACCCTTTATGGGCTCACCAACTTCAATATTCATACAAAGAAGTTCAGGATATACGGAAAAAAGGAAGGCATGTTTGAAAACGAACTGCAAGCCGTTATCATGGACAAAAACGATCGGGTCTGGGTTAGCGGCAACCGGTTTTTTGCCCGGTTTGACCAAAACAAGGACACCTTCTACAATTATTTAATTCCCAAAGAAGCGCTTCACTTTCAATCCAAGGCCAAACATATAGCAACCGACGGCACTATTTCGCTTGGAACGATCAATGGTATATTTTCCTTCCATCCCGATCATATCCGTAAAAACCCGATTGTCCCCAAGGTGATTTTGACCGATTTCAAGGTGAGAGCCGAAACGCATCTATTGGGCCAGGCATTTGAAGATACCAAAATGATCGTTCTACCCCACAACGAAAATGACATTAGCTTTGAGTTTTCTGCGCTTCATTATATCAATCCGCAAGCCAATCAATATAAATGCAGGTTAAGCGGCTTTGATAAAAACTGGCGGGAACTGGGAACCGGGCATAAAATAAATTATACCAATTTAGGCCCCGGTCAATATACCTTTCAGGTCATGGCAGCGAACAGCGATGGCGTTTGGAACAAAGACGGCCTGAATATCCGACTGACCATCACGCCTGCATTTTGGCAAACACTGTGGTTCAAGTCCTTGCTGGCTTTAATGGTCGTTTCAATCGGTTATGCTATATTTAAAAGCCGGCAGTACCATCTGGCGCTGAAGCGGGAAAAGGCCCTGGCCGAACAGCAGGCCGAATACAAAACCCGCTTCCTCGCCGAAGTGAGCCATGAAATCAGGACCCCCATGAACGCCATCATCGGTTTGAGCAATCTGGCCCTGGATGCCAGACCAGACGGCAAACTCTCGAAATATATCTCTGCCATCCGGCAGTCCTCGCAAAATTTGCTGGCTATTATCAATGACCTGCTGGACCACTCAAAACTGGAGGCGGGTAAATTCACGCTGGCTAACAAACCTTTCCGACTGACTGAAATTGTCGACCAGTTGAACAACAATTTCAGGTTCAAGGCAGAAGAAAAGGGCCTGGAATTCTATCTGGATACGGAATTCGACAAGGACACGCTGCTTGCAGGCGACCCGATCCGGCTGTTGCAAATTTTGACCAATCTTCTGGCCAATGCCATAAAGTTTACCGAACGGGGCAAAATTTGGCTCGGCATACATGAAACCGGCGGTCCGGCAAATATGGCAACCGTACGATTTGAAGTCGGCGACACGGGAGTCGGCATTCCTGAAAGCCAGATCGAAATGATCTTTGAACGCTTCCAACAGGCAGGTAATCATAGTTCTTCAGAGTCCGGTACGGGTCTTGGCCTTGGCATCGCCCGGCAATTGGTGGAATTGCACGGCAGTACCTTGCACATTGAAAGCCAACCGGAGAAAGGCACAAAACTCTTTTTCGAAGTGCCGTTTGAAAAGGCGTCATCGGAAAGAACAGAAAAAAAACAGTCAACAGCCGAATTCCATTTTTCAGCCTTGAAAATACTGCTGGTGGAAGACCATGAATTCAACCAACTTATCCTGACGGAACTATTGAAAAAACACATCCCCGATGCGGATATCCATATTGCCGGGAACGGAAAAGCAGCCCTGGAGCAATTACAACAGCAGGAGTACGATATAATCCTGATGGATATAAAAATGCCCGTCATGGACGGCTACGCAGCCGCGAGGGCCATCCGGGCTTCCGAAAACGAAAATTGGAAGCAGATACCAATACTCGCCGTAACAGCCAATGCGCTACCGGAACAACTGGCAAAATGCAGGGAGGCCGGCATGGACGATGTGCTGACCAAACCAGTTGATGCGATACAATTATTGGAAAAAATAGATGCCCTGACCGGCAATCAACTCAGGATCAACCGGCCAAAATTGAAAGCCTTTTTGGCCAATGATGAAAAAAAAGTACAACAATACCTGTCCCTGTTCAGCGCGCAATTGCCTGTGCACCTGGATCAATTGCAAAATTGCCTGGAAAAAGGAGCGCTGGAGCAAGCGTCCATTATTGCCCACGACCTCAAGAGTCAATTCCGTTACTTAGGACTGGAGCAAATTGCCGAAATCGCTTACGCTATCGAGCAACAAGCAGAAAATGGAAACAACAAAACGGAACTCATCAAATTGGCCGGACAATTGAAAGCGAAAGCGCTGGCGGTTACTCTTTAACAACAAGTTTATACCCCTCTCCGTGCGCGTTCAGTATTTCTATATTGGGATCCTTTTTCAGGTAGTTCCGTAGTTTATTAATATAGACATTCAAGCTGCGACTTTTGAGCTGGTCGTCGTCCTGCCACACTTTGGCAAGCACAAAATCGCGCGTAACCAGCTTGTTTTTATGCTTGAAAAATAATTGGAGCAATTTGGACTCCATAGCAGACAACCGGATTGGCTGGCCGCCATCGAACACCAGTTCCCGCGAAATTGGATCAAAGGTATATTGACCCAGTACGAATGCCTGCTCCCCGGTTTCTTCCTGATAGCCCACCCGTCTGAGGACGGCTTTTATCCGCAAATAAAGTTCTTCCATGCTAAAGGGCTTGGTCACGTAATCATCTGCGCCAATGGTCAGTCCTTTGATGCGGTCTTCCCGGGTTGTTTGCCCGGTGAGGAAAATGATGGGAACCTGCTCATCCAGATCCCGGATGTCCGCAGCAAGGCTGAACCCGTCTTTAAAGGGCATTTTCACATCCAAAATGCAGCAATCGGCCCGCCTTGCACGGAAAGCGGCCAGCCCCTCGGTGGCGTCGTGTTTTAACATGACCTCGAAACCCTTTTCCTGCAGGTATTCCGCCACCATGGCGCTGAATTGCTTTTCGTCGTCAACAAAGAGAATGCTTTTCATTTTATGAAGCACGAAGATACGTGGACATTTTCCTTTTTGCCACATGGGCGCCACCTCAGCGATTCTCGGCTTGCTGGGCACTCCGGTTTTTGAGGTGTCATTCGCGACGCAGGAGCGAGTGACATCTCAAAAAACCGTCGAGATGTCACCTTCCTCAAAAGATGATACCTCTAAACCGTCGAGATGTCACCTTTTTCGTTCCTCAGAAGATGACACCTCTTGCGCAACAGCCCTCGCATTAATAATTTTTAATATTTTTTAAATCGGATTAAGCGGCTCGCCCGGATGCGCAACCCAATTTTGGGTTTCGATTATGTACGCAAAGAGACAAGCAGCCATTAACAAAGCCACGACATTGAAAAACGTGTTGTTGTTGGGCGTACTATACCTGATCATGACCTTTTTCATCATGTCGGAAGCAGAACGGGAAATTGAACGCAGTGCTTACGGGATGGGCCGCCTGCAAACATTCCTGTTTCGTTCTCCCGGCAAATTATATGAGCAAATCGGAAGGTATGGAACAGAAGGCCGCGCACTGTATGCAGCCGTGGAAATGACGGCAGGTATATGTCATGCTGTTGTTATTGCGCTCCTGTTTGCCGGTTTGATGCTCTGGTCTTCATCGGCTTCCCCGGGAAAAACAATGGCCCCGAAGCGTTTGTTGGCCTTGCCGTTGGTATTCTTTTTATTGTCTGTTTTCAATTGCGTTGGCATCGCCTGGATGTTGACTCATTATCCTGCGCATTATCACTTCCTGCCGCTGATCATCTTCCTCTTTTCTAAATTAAACTTGCTGTCGGTACTCCTGTGTACGGTCGTGATTGGCCGAAACATCGTCTGTTGGATAGCGCCGCTCGTCAGGCGGATAAACGGCATTCAGCCTCCTCGTTAATACTTTTTAATAACTTTTAAAAGCCATTAATCTGATAGCCGTACCACCCCCCTGACCTTTGCCTGACAAAAATTGGTTTAACTAAAATTCATTGTCATGCGCTTTTTTCAAACAGTCCTACCGGAAATAAAGGCGGTGCTTTTGCCGGCCGCTTTTCTTATCTGTATTAACTTGCAACTCCACGGACAGAGTGGCGTCAGCATCAATACCTCCGGAACGCCGCCCGATGCAGGGGCCATCCTCGACATCGAATCTACCGATAAAGGCCTGCTGATTCCCCGCATGACCACCGACCAGCGCGAAAAGATCAGCAGCGGCACTCCTGCCACCGGCATGATGGTGTATGATACCGACACCAACTCCTTCTGGTACTTCAACGGGACAGTCTGGCTGAACATGGCCGGTTTGAAACTGGAAGATGCCGACCACGACACCAAAATACAAGTGGAAGAATCCCCCGACGAGGACATCATCCGCTTCGATGTGGGCGGCGTGGAGGTTATGCGGCACGATGGGAAAACACTCCATGCTGCCGCGCCGGGTTTCAGCCTTTTTATCGGATCGGACGCCGGAACAAATGATGACGGTATCGGTGACGGCGTGGAAAACGAAAACACGTTTATCGGCGTCGGGGCAGGCTACTCCAATACGGCCGGGATTCATAATACCTGCCTGGGCACAAACTCCGGAGCGTTCAATGCCACCGGCAGCGGCAACACCATGATCGGGCGCAACGCGGGTTTCAATACAACTACAAGCGGGAACACCTTCCTGGGCGCCGGCGCCGGATACAACAATACCTCCGGCAGCAATAATTTCTTCTCCGGTTCCGCTGCCGGCTATAGCAACACCACCGCTTCGGGCAATCATTTTTCAGGGTACCGGGCGGGATTCTCCAATAGTACAGGAGCTGAAAATCAATTTATCGGCTTAAATGCAGGTTTTGCCAATACGACCGGCAACACCAATCTGTTTATGGGCTATGAGGCCGGTAAAAGCAACACGACAGGCGGCACGAACCTGTTTATCGGGCACAGGGCCGGCCACAGCAATATTTCGCATAGCCGAAACATGTTTATTGGTCATG
>CALEYM010000050.1 GCA_937926185.1 uncultured Bacteroidota bacterium
ACTACCTGGGTTGCGACTCCATTTTGACGGTAAACGTCGGGGCGCTGCCGGTTTCGACCGGAACCCTGAATGTCGACGTTTGTCCGGGCGACAGTTACGATTACAACGGCACGCTGGTGCAGGAAGGCACTTCACAGGATTTTGTTTTGCAAAACTACCTGGGCTGCGATTCTATCGTTACAGTGAATGTGGCGGCTTTACCGACGCCAACCGGTACGGTACAGGCAGCAGTTTGTCCGGGCGAAACATTTTTCTACCATGGCGCCAGTTTGCAGGTAGGCGAAACGCGGGTGTTTACGCTTCAAAGCGGCATCGGTTGCGATTCGTTGGTGACAGTTACCGTGGGCGCTTTGCCAACGTCGGCAGGTACTTTAAATGTCAGCGTTTGCCCCGACGAGAGCTATAATTACCAGGGTACGCTGATTTCTGCCGGCAGCTCGCGGGATTTTATTTTACAAAACTACCTGGGTTGTGATTCTATTCTGAGCGTCGTGGTTTCGGCTCTGCCGACGCCGACTGGCAGCCTGCAGGTGTCTCTTTGCCCGGGCGAAACGTTCCAATACCACGGCGCAGCCCTGCAAATCGGGGATACAAGGCTGTTTACGTTGCAAAGCGGCGTGGGCTGCGATTCGCTGGTAACCGTCACGGTAAGCGGCCTGCCCTCTTCTTCGGAAACCCTGGCTGTCACCATTTGCCCGAATGAAACCTACCTGTTTGCCGGCGATACGTTGCTGCCCGGCGATACGCGCGATTTTCATTTTGTCAACCAGGAAGGCTGCGATTCGACGATCACTGTTTCGGTATCGGGGTTCCCGGCTGCGAATTTCGACCTTTCTGCCGCTGCTTCCTGTGCCGGCGCGAACACCGGTATGATCTCCGTCCTGAGCCCATCCGGTGGTCAGCCTCCTTACCGCTATTCGCTCGATGGCACGTCATTTCAGGATGAGACGGATTTTCAGGATTTGGCGCCGGGAGACTACACGGTGTGGCTGGAAGACAGCAACGCTTGCTTTTTCCAGCGCGACACCACTATTCCGGCGCGTCTGCCTCTTTTCCTCGAACTGGCCGATGCGCAACTGCCCTGCGACAGCAGTGGGGTACAGTTGGCGCCTGTCGTGAGCGGCGATCCGGAGGGGCTGAGCTACCAGTGGAACACCGGCGCTCAAACCCCGGCCATTACGGTGTACGACCCCGGCCCCGTGTGGGTGGAAGTCCGAAATGTATGCGAAACCCTGCGCCGCGACATTTCGGTGGAATGGGCCGGCGTCAGCGGCGGTTTTTCGTATGCCTACGTGCCCAACGTGTTCGCACCCCTGTCCGCCGATCCGGATAACTCCCGCTTCCGGCCTTACCTGGCGCCGGAGCTGACGGTGATTAGTTACCATTTCGCGGTGTACGACCGTTGGGGCAACCTGATGTTCCGAACCCACGACACGGAGGAGGGCTGGACCGGCCCATTCCGGCAAAAAGACATGCAGCCCGCGGTGTTCGTGTGGTACCTGCTTGCCGATGTAGCGTATTGCGGGCGGATAAGGCAGATAAAGCGGGAGGGGGATGTGACGGTGGTGCGGTGAGTGAGCAAGTTATTCGCTTCTCAAAGATCGCACCGGATTCGCCAGCGCCGCCTTGACGCTCTGAAAACTGACCGTCAGAAATGCCACTACCAGCGCCAATGTGCCGGCCAGCGCGAATACCCACCAGGGCATGTCGATGCGGTAGGCAAAATCTTCCAGCCATTTTTCCATAAAAAACCAGGCAGCCGGCACTGCAATGACCAAGGATGCAATGACCAGAATCAGAAAATCCTTTGCCAGCAAGCGCACGATACCCGCGGTAGTGGCGCCGAGCACTTTCCGGACGCCGATTTCCTTGGTGCGCCGGGCAGCGGCATGCGACGACAAGCCAAACAGGCCCAGGCAGGCGATGAACACCGCCAAGAGGGCGAACCCTTTGCAGGTATCTGAAAATCGGTTTTCGTCGTGGTAAAACCGGGCGATATGCTCGTCGAAAAACCGCCCGCTGAACACCTGTTCCGGGTAAACGGCATCAAAGGCCTGTTGAATGGAAGCCGCGGTGGCGGCGATGTCTTGCGGGGCAATTTTTACCCCGGCGGTGAAGTAGTATGCCTTTCGCGTGGTAATCAGCAGGGGCGACATCGGCTGGTGTACGGAGTGCGCATGAAAATCTTCCACTACACCCGTTATGCGCATTCTTCGCCGGCCACCCAGGCGGATTTCCTGTCCAAGCACCGATTCAGGATCGCGGATACCCAGTTTTTTCAACAGGGTCTGATTCACGACGGCTTCCCGGATGGTGTCGCTGGCAGCCATCCAGTGTCCGGCGACGAGGCGCAGGCCATAAGTTTTTTGGTAATCGGCGTCGGCAAACTTCAGGGAAAGGCTAAATGGCGCGTCTTCCCCGCCGGCGGGATAGCCGAAGTTGGTATTCCAGGTGTTGCCCGAAGAGGGCTGGTCGCTGCTGAAACTGACCGTTTCCACGGCCGGGAGTTGCAGCAACCGCTGCTTGAAACCGTCCAGTTTGGTCAGGCTGGCGCTGTCGCTGTTAAAGTTGAAGGTGTACACGAGGTTTTTGTCGAAACCCAGGTCTTTTTTGCGGATATAGTCCAGTTGCCCCAGCGTCACGCCGGCCCCGGCGATGAGGGCGATGGCGATGGAAAACTGAAGCACCACGAGGCCCTGCCGCACGGTAGCACGGTTGGAACCCTGTTTGGAAAAATTGCTTTTCAGGGCATTCACCGGGTCGAAGCCTGCCAGGATCAGCGCCGGGTAAAGCCCCGAAAACAGCGTAACCGCCGCCGCAAGCAGGACGAGAAAAATCCACAATTGTGGCAATGACAAAAACGGCGCCTCGTCGGGTACGTCGGAGATATGTTTTAGTAGCGGTAAACAAGCCAGGGCCAAGGCCAGGCCGATGCCAATCGCTGCCAGCGTTACGGCGGCCGTTTCACCCATGAATTGCGCGATCAGCTGCCAGTGGCTCACACCCAGCGTTTTGCGTACGCCCACTTCTTTGGCCCGCTGCGTGGCCTGTGCAGTGGACAGGTTTATAAAGTTGAAACAAGCCATCGCCAGCACCAGTAAACCGATGAAAGACAAAATGCGCAGCCGGTTTCTCGTGGTGATGTGTGAGCCGGAAGTGCCGACCTGGTCGTTGTAGTGCAGGTCGGACAAGGGTTGCAGGATGTGCATCTTCGTCGTCCGGCTGCGTTTGCCGTTCTCCTCGTATTCTTTTTTACCCACCGCCGACAGGATGGAAGCGGCGGCGTCCCATTGGTTTTTATCTTTCAACAGAGCGAACACCTGGTTGTTGCTGCTGCAGCTGCCCCACGAATCCTCATCATAAAAATACAGGGCCCGGTTGGGCGGCAGGGTGATGTAGGAAATCATATAAATCAGGGGCAGGTCGCAGTCGCGCGGCAAATCGGCCACTACGCCCTGAACGACGAGCGGCACGAGGTTATCCATCACCAGGGTTTTACCCATCGCATCTTCCCAGGTACCGAAACATTTTTCCGCCATAGTACGGGTGAGCACCACCGTGCCTACATCGTGCAGCGCCGTTTCGGGATCGCCGGCGAGCCATTGCAGGTTGAAAATTTTGAAAAACGCCGGTTCCACGAACATGGCAACCTCCGGCGGCTCGGTACCGAATTTTTTCAGCGGCGCGCCGCCGCCGGGATTGGGCACCGCGATGGTGGGCCATATTTCCCGCACCCGGCAAAGTTGTTCGAACTGCGGCACCGCCTGCTGCATGGCGCTCATGGCCGGTATGGGCACACAGGCGGAAAGGGCGTCTTCTTCGGGCCCGCTCTCCCGTGTTATTACCCGCGCGATACGGTCGTAGTTTTGAAAATTTTTGTTGAAACCCAGTTCATAATGAACGATGCGAAAGATCAGCAGCACTGCCGCGACGCCCACTGCCAGGCCCAATATGTTGATGCCCGAATATACTTTATTTCGGGCCAAGGTCCGCAGCATTAATTTGAATTGCAGCGCCATGTTGAATTGTTTTTAAATTAAGATTCAGGGTTTATTCTCTTTTGTTGCGCTGTATTTATTCGCCCATTCGAACATTTCCGCCAGGGTATGCAATACGCTTTCACGGGCGCGGTAGCCGTGACTCTCGTGAGGCAACATGACCAGGCGCGCCGTGCCGCCATTGCCTTTAATTGCCTGGAACAAACGTTCTGATTGTATCGGGAAGGTCCCGGAGTTGTTGTCCGCTTCCCCGTGGAGGAGCAAAATAGGTTTTTTGATTTTGTCGGCATGGGTGAAAGGCGACACATTCATGTACACCTCGGTCGCTTCCCAGAAAGACCGGCGTTCGCTTTGGAAACCAAAGGGCGTGAGGGAGCGGTTGTAAGCCCCGGAACGGGCAATGCCGAAAGCATAATCGTCGGAATGCGCCAGCAGATTGGCCGTCATAAAAGCGCCGTAGGAATGTCCGCCTACACCCACACGCTGGCGGTCGATGATACCCAACGAATCGAGATAGTCAATGGCCGCGCGGCCCGACGCCGTAACTTGTTCGATAAAAGTATTGTTCATCGTTTCCGGATCGCCCACCACGGGCATCGTGGCGTTCATCAACACGGCATATCCCTGGGTGGCAAAAAACAGGGGCGAGTCGCCGCGATAAAAGGTGAAGGTGTTTTCGGAGCCGCGCACCTGCCCTGCCGTGGAGGCATCGGAATATTCGAGCGGATAGGCCCAAATGAACAACGGGAGGCGCTGACCGGGTTGGTACCCCGGTGGCAAATACAAGGTGCCGGATAAGGGAACCCCGTCTTTCCGGGCATATTTAACCAGGCGTTTTTCAATGCCCGTCAGTTGTGGCGCAGGATCTTTGAAGGCGGTAAGCGCCTTCCGCTCGTTGGTTTTTAGATTCATTTTAAAAAAATTCGGCGGCTCGGTTTTGCTTTGATAAGAAGTGACAATTTGCTGGTCGTCTTTCCCCGTAAACATCACGAATTTTTCATAAACATTCGGCGGGCAACGAAATACAGTCTTTTTCTCGCCGGTTTTCAGATTGATTTTATCCAGGCGCGGAAACTCGCCTTCCGGTGAAGCGCCCGCACATTCAAACCAGGCCCAGTCGCCGTCTTGCGCGATCACCCAATCACCGGAAGACAGTTTTTTGTACACAGGGCTGCCGGGGTTACCGTAGGCGTCGTTTACGCTCAGGTCGAAAAGCACAGTTTTAGCGGCCGGGTTGTTCAGGTCGAGCCGGTAAGTAGTGCGCCAGCGGCGGTCGCGGTTGAATTCGGAAAGCAGGGCAATGTCTTTATCGGCTGTCCATTGCAAGCCGGAGAACCGGTGTTTAACCAGCATCAATTCGCGCGGCTCGCCGGTAAAAGGCGCGTCGAGCAGCATGATTTTATCGCGAAATTCGGCTTTGTTTGTCGGGTCGCCGCCGTCCAGCGCTTCCACCCACAACATGCGGGCAGGGTGCAAGGCCTGCCATTGAAACCGGCGGGGTCCCGTTTCTACGCCCTGACGCGGGATATCGTCGGTTACCGGAGATTCAACCAGGGTGCGGACAAGCTGTCCGCGGGAATCCCATATTTCGGTTTTTCGCGAAAAATCGTCGTAGGGGACATTATAGGAGAATGGCCTGCGGAGGGTGGTCACCAGCAGGTATTTTTCATCGGGCGACCATTCGGCGTCGAGGTATAATCCCGGCTGACTGAGTTGTTGCGTTTTGCCGGTGCTGCTATGGGCCAGGGTCAGTACGCTGGCGCCGTAATACTCGAACAGCGTTTCGTCGTTCGGATTTTGTAACAAATCCTGGTAAGTACGCACCTGGGCCAGTTTTCCGGTCGTGGTTTCGTCGATAGTAGGGCCTGTGGGCACGGCCGTCGGGTCGGGCGCCGGCCCGCGATAAGGGGTGATCATGCGCACGAGCAGGCGGTCGCTGTCGTCGAGCCAGTTAAAGGCCGGTCCCAGCACGTCGTTGAGCATAAAAGAACCGATCCGGCGCGATTTACCGGTCCAGGCTTCGGCTACCCAAAGCTCGACGCCATCTGTTTTATTCACACCGAAGGCGATCTGGCGCCCGTCGGGCGACCACTTGGGTATGCCGGCCAGCTTGCCGTCTGCCGGCAGTTGGATTTTCACGGTTTCGTCCAGCACCAGCCAGCGCACCGTGAGGCCGGTATATTCGGTGGTATTCTGGCGACAATTTAGCCTGGGGTTGATGCGCAAACCGGCCAGGGGCAAATAAGGCTCGGCGAGCGTGGCGATACCGGGATTGGGATTGTAATCGACAAGCAGAATGGCGTCGTTGGCAGGGCTGATGGCGTGCATTGGCGTAGGCGGGGCCAGCACAATATTCGTAACGTCGGCAGGCGGTTGTTTGTAGGTGTTTTGGGCAGGAAGGAAGAGGGGTAAAAACAGGAATAATATACAGATTTTCAATCGCATAGCGGAAAGATTAGTGATAAATAA
>CALEYM010000051.1 GCA_937926185.1 uncultured Bacteroidota bacterium
AGACCGGGCTTCCGAAATGAATGCCGGCGCTCCGAAGGTTCTGCCTCCCCGGTGCTATCCGTCCTTATTTAGGGATAATCTGAACATTGATATTTCCGGCAACGGGATAAGTCATTTTACAACTGTTTTCATCTGTGATGTGACGGGTAAAAAATGGATGGAAACCGCCCTGCACATTGCTCCCGGCGAAACCGTGAGGCAGGAATTGGAAACGGCTCACTTGTCCCCCGGCATGTATTTTGTTTATATAGTGCAAGGCGCGCATACCTTTGTAAACAAAGTAATAAAAAACAGGATATAAAGATGCGGGGAAACGCCTTGTTAAATAAAGGGCTTTTACTGTTTGCAGCAGCCCTGTTAATGAGTCAGCAAACCCACGCGCCCCAAAAGGAAGCTCGGATCAGTAATGATCCGGGCTTTGCCATTTTAGCGCAGGCCGGGCAGTTGAAAACAGCGGGCAAATACGCGGATGCAGCCATTAAAGCATTGGACGCGGCTCTTGTTTTTCAACAAAACGGCGACTGGCTTTCCCTGGCGGATTGTTATGAAACAATTTATCAATACGCTTGCGATGCGGATTCTGCCGACTTTTACCGGACAATTATTGCCCATTTTACCGAGGCCGGAAACTACTTTCCCGATGCGAACGATGCCCAGGCAAAAGCGAAAGCCGTTATTTGGGGGCGCTTAGGCTCCCTGCATCACATTTTGGGCGAATATGAAACGGCAGTCAATTTTTATGAACGTGCCTTCCCATTCGCCGAACAGGCTGCCGATTCAGCCTGGCTGCCGCGGCTTTATGGAAGTGCGGCCAGTGTGTTCTGGTTGTTGGGAGATGATTACCGGGCCTTGACATACAATGAAAAAGCATTGTCTCTTGCAGAGCTAGCAGGCAATAAAGCACTAACGGCGGCCATTACCACCAACCTCGGCAATGTGTGGCGCACCCTCGACCCCATCAGGTCAATCCCCTTTTACCGGAAAGCCTTATCGCTCGATCCGGAAAATTCAGAAACCCTGATGCTGTTGTCCAAAGCATACCTGGAAAGCGGAGGACGTCACGAGGAAGCGTTGGCGGCAGCCAGGGCGTCTTTGCGTCTGGCTGTGTATGATGTGGAAAAATCGGATGCGCTACACCAGATGGGGCGCGTACAGTTTGCCCGCCGGCAATATGACCGTGCCATAGATTATTACACGCAGGCTTTGCCTTTTGCTGAGAAAGGGTATGGTATCCGCCACCCGGAATGCGCCAAAATTTACATTTTTACAGGGAATGCTTTATTGGCCCAAAAACAGGTTGAGGCGGCTTTAACGGCCTTTAACCAGACCTTAAGCGCGTTACTGCCGCTGTTTTCTTCGGCCGGACCGGATCAAAACCCCAAGGAAGGCGAACTGACTACCAGTAGTTTATGGGTATTGGAGGCCTTACTCGGTAAAGCGAGGGCGTATGAAATACGATTCCGTCAAACGGACCAAACAAGCGACCTCAGACACTCGCTCGCCTGCGCCGAACTGGCTTTGGCGTATTTGCAAAAGATCAAATTGCGGTATGGCGACGATCAGTCCAAACTGGCCCTCAACGATTACGCACATCCCGCCTGCGAAGCAGCCGTCCGCGTCGCTTTTAATTTATTCAAACGCACCGGCGACCGGCAATATGCCGTTCGGGCTTTTCAAATTTCGGAACAAACCAAAGCCGTGGTACTGACGGAAGCTTTGTACCGGAAAGAAGTGAAACGTATTGCCGGCGTATCGGTGCATTTATTGGAACGGGAAAGGAGATGCCATGAACAAATTGCGCTTTTTGAAAAAAAATTGGCCGGCTCTGGCGACCCGATTTGGAAAGACAGCCTTTTTTACGCCCGCAGGCAACAGGAAGCGATTGACCGGCAATTGACCGAATCCTATCCGGCTTACCGGGAGGCGTTGCTGAACTATCGCGCAGTCCTCTCGCCTGACAGTGTCCGGCAACAATTGCCCGCCGATGTTACATTACTGGCGTACACTATGGGTGACAGCGCCATCTATACCTTTCTGCTGTCAAAAGATACTTTCTGGATACAGGAACAGACGTTACCCCCTGATTTTAAACCTATGCTCATGTCCTTCTACCGTTGCGTTTCCGATTGGCAGTTTTCTTCCGACTCGTCGTCGGCAGCCAGCCGTTTGTTCCTGCAAACAGGACGTCAGTTATTCAACCGGCTCCTGGAAAAGCCGTTGTCTGTTGCGCATACACCGCGTTTATTCATCGTTCCGGACGGCATACTGCATTTTCTGCCTTTTGAACTATTGCTCACCCGGGATTATGCAGGACAATGGATCGACCGGGAGATGCCTTTTTTACTCAAAGAAAAAGCGGTCAGCTACCGGTTTTCCTGTAAGCCGAATCCGACGCGCCGGCATACCGGACAATGGGGCGGGTTTGGAATAGAATACGACGACAATACGCTTTCAGCAATCGATGATGGGGGCAATGGAACCGGCCTGGCTTTACGAAACCGGGGCAAACTGCCCTATGCTAAAGAAGAAATTCTGGCCGTTTCCGGTATCTTGGGCGGCTCTTTCTGGCTGAACCAAACGGCCACGCGGATAAATTTCCTGCAAAATGCCGAGCGCTTCGGCATTCTGCACCTGGCTATGCACGGGTTTGTCGACCAGCAGGACCCCATGCGCTCGCGGCTGCTTTTTTCTAAATCCGTGGCGGACGATGACGACCCCTTTGTTTATGCTTCGGACTTGTATAGCCTTCAATTGACTGCCGGGCTGGCCGTGTTGAGTTCTTGCCAGTCGGGCGCCGGTAAATGGAAAAGAGGAGAAGGCATAATGAGCCTGGCCCGGGCCTTCGCTTTCGCCGGATGCCCCAGTCTGGTCATGAGTTTGTGGAACGTTTCGGATCGGTCGACATCCGATTTGATGGTCTCTTTTTATCAACAGCTGAAAGCGGGTAAAAACAAAGACGAAGCGCTTCGGATAGCCAAGCTGCACTATCTGGAAAACACGTCTCCGGAATACGTCAAACCGGTATTTTGGGCAGGTTTTGTTCCGGTGGGGGAAATGGATGCTTTGCCGGAAAGTTATTTTTCTGACGGCGGTTGGGGCTGGTGGGCGTGGCGATTGGGAGCAATATTTGCCGCAAGCGCATTATTTTGGATCTTATGGCGGCGGCGCTTCAACAGGTGATTAGTCCTTCAAGACCTTCAATAGTGCTTCGGCAGCGGCTTTGTCACGGCTGCTTGGGCTGTCAATTACCCGTTGAAGCGCGGCTTTGGCATTCCGCGTATCATTTTGCAACAGGTAACAAAGTCCGGAGAACCAATTGATCTCGTCGGCATAAACAGACGGATCGGATAGCCGGGCGGCTGCGAAAGCGTTCAATGCGCCGCTATAATCGGGCCGGCGTTGATACATCAGACACAGCCCCAGTTGGAAGTAGTCGGCGGCTTTGGCTTGCCCTTCGCTTTCCACGATTTGCAGATACTGCACTGCATTTTCAAACTGCCGGTTGTTAAATGCCTCCAGTGCGCGCCCCCGGTTAAAATTCATATCCTTGTCGCCCCGGGTATGGCCTTCGTTGAAAGGGAATGGTTGTTCCAGATAGCCGGTGGCCAGCCGTTGCGCGGGGTTGCCGGATGTTTCGCGGTTGATAAACCAGGTCGCGGCAACGATGAGTGCCAGCGCCGCTGCAGCAGCCAGGGCGGTATGCCAGGATCGAAAGGTTCGCCGGGCCGGGTCGGTACGTGTAATGCCGTTTTCAGCCAGTGTCCGGGCCCAGATTTCTTTTTTTTCCTTGTCTGATTGCACCCGTAGCAGGGTTTGAAACAATTCTTCCCATTCAGCGTCGCTCAGCGCTCCCCGGTTATGTTTTTCCAGATAATGCTTATAATTCATTGTGATCGATGATTAACAGGATTCAAAAAACAACTTGCGTAATCCATTCAGACAACGTTCCTTGCGTTTCCGGGTGTTTGCATCCGAGCTATCGCCCAGTATTGTCGTCAGGTGTTTGAGTTCAATTTTGTCATAGTAGAATCCTTTCAGTAAAAGTTGGCATTTTTCGCCCAGTTTCGCCCAGGCTTTTCCCAGTATTTCCAGCATTTCTTCGTCGAAAGGAGTTTCTTCTACCGTCAGTATATCGGGAAAATGCTCTGTCGGTATTTCACGAATCCGGGTTTGTTTTTTCAGATAGTGGTTAGTTGCAATTCTGATCAGGTACGACTCCAGGTTGCCATATTCCAATTTACGGCCCAATAACAACTCCCGCATGCGCAACATAGCCCACATCACGCTGTCATAGGCATCTTCATGTGGCGACTGGTACTTGTTCTTCAAAATATTCATGCAAGCGCCGAATTGCCGGAGAAAAATAGTTTCGAACAATGTTTCATCGCCCTGGCCGAGATTTTCGGTCAGCCGGTTAAACTGTTCCTCCGTGAGCCCGAAGTTTCGATTATCCCTGATCAAGATTTCCATATTCAATCGCTACAGACTGTTTTCGTCCTGTCAAGGGCGAAAATAGAACGGGTTTGTATTTCC
>CALEYM010000052.1 GCA_937926185.1 uncultured Bacteroidota bacterium
CTGAAAGAAGACCAGGCTCAGAACACCTGTATTTTCAGTACGGAATTTAGCCTGCGGGTCATGGGTGACGTGCAGGAATATTTTATTCAAAACAAGGTCCGGAATTTTTACTCGGTATCTATTTCCGGCTATCACATCGCCGAGGCAGGGGCCAACCCCATTTCGCAGCTGGCCTTCACGCTGGCCAACGGATTTACCTTTGTGGAATATTACGTTTCACGCGGCATGCACGTGGACGATTTTGCGCCCAACCTCTCCTTTTTCTTTTCCAACGGCGTCGATCCCGAATACGCCGTGATCGGGCGGGTGGCGCGCCGCATCTGGGCAAAAGCCATGCGCTTCAAATACGGCGCCAACCAGCGCAGTCAGATGTTGAAATACCACATCCAAACCTCCGGCCGCTCGCTGCACGCGCAGGAAATCGCGTTCAACGACATCCGCACCACCCTGCAGGCGCTATACGCCATTTACGACAATTGCAACTCCCTGCATACCAACGCCTACGACGAAGCCATCACCACGCCTACCGAAGAATCGGTGCGCCGGGCCATGGCCATACAGCTCATTATCAATAAAGAACTGGGTCTGGCTAAAAACGAAAACCCGCTCCAGGGCTCCTTTATCATAGAAGAACTGACCGATCTGGTGGAAGAAGCCGTGTTGACTGAATTCGACCGCATTACCGAACGCGGCGGCGTGCTGGGCGCCATGGAAACGATGTACCAGCGCGGGAAAATCCAGGAAGAAAGTCTGTATTACGAAACGTTGAAACACACCGGCGAACTACCCCTCGTGGGCGTCAACACCTTCCTGAGCAAGGAAGGCTCGCCTACTATTTTGCCCAAAGAAGTGATCCGCGCTACCGAGACGGAAAAAGAAGACCAGATCCAAACGCTGCGCAACCTGCACGAGGCGAACAAGGAAAAAGCGTCTGCCGCGCTTCGCCGCCTGCAACAGGCCGCCGTGCAAAACCGGAATATTTTTGCCGAATTGATGGAGGCTGTGAAAACGTGTTCACTTGGGCAGGTTACGAATGCGCTGTTTGAGGTGGGAGGGCAGTATAGGAGGAATATGTGATTTTAACCTAAATTTCAGAAGTCGTAGATATTTCCTCCACCTATGCTTTCCATCTCCTTCTCCTCCTTCCCAACCCTCCATACCCCGCGCCTGCTGTTGCGTGAAATGACTGCCGACGATGCGCAGGCGCTGTTTGAAATGCGCTCCGACGGGCGGGTGATGCGCTATTTGGGCCGGCCTTTACAAAAAGACGTGCGCGAAGCGGTGGAATTCATTGAGAAAATCCGGGCGTCATTCGCTGAAAATGAGTCCGTTGCATGGGGTATTTCCTTTCACGGAGATTCGAAATTGCTCGGCAACATCTCCTTTTGGAAAATGGATAAAGCCAACCACCGCACCGAAATCGGCTATATGCTGCATCCCGACTACTGGCGGCAAGGTATTATGGACGAAGCCATGACTGCCGCCCTCGACTACTGCTTCCGGGTGTTGAATTTTCACAGCGTCGAAGCCAACACCGACCCCGAGAACGAGGCTTCCGGCCGGCTGCTGGAAAAACACGGCTTTGTGCAGGAGGCTTATTTCCGGGAGAATTTGTACTTCGAAGGCCGTTTTTTGGATTCGCGGATTTATTCGAAAATTAATCCTTTTACCTTTGCAGCAACTACGCATAACCCGCCAAAACCTGCCAACTGACATAACCATGGTTTTACAAGACACCCGCCCCATCATCGACCTGGGTAAATGGGCCAACATCGCCGAGGAACAGGCGGCCACCTACCAATCAGCCCATCCTTATCCGCACGGGCAATTTGAAAATTTCCTCGACGAACAGGCCGCCCGGCAGGCTATGGAGGCTTTCCCCAAGGTGAAAGACGAGGGCTGGATTCACTACGTGCACGTGAACGAAAAAAAGCATGGACTCAACAAAATGGGCCTCATCCCACCTTATCTACGGGAAGTGATCCGGCAATTGAACACCGACGAGTTCGTGCGTATCCTGAGCCGGCTCACCGGCATCGAAGGGCTCAAAGCCGACCCTTCGCTCGAAGGCGGCGGCCTGCACCAGTCGCAACGCGGCGGTTTTCTGAACATCCACGCCGATTTCACCGTGCATCCGCACAAACGCCACTGGCGCCGCCGGGTGAACCTGCTGGTCTACCTCAACGAAGACTGGAAACCCGAATACCGCGGCGAACTCGAACTCTGGACCCGCGACATGAGCGCCTGCGCCAAACAGATCTTGCCGGTGTTCAACCGCTGCGTTATTTTTAATACCGATGAAGATTCCTACCACGGCCTGCCCGATCCCATTCAGTGTCCGGAAGACATGACGCGCAAGTCCATCGCGTTGTACTATTTCACAGAAGAAAAAGAAGCGCCCCGCAAACGCGCCACCAACTACCGCGCCCGCCCCGGCGACGGCATCAAAAGCCTGTTCATCTGGGCCGATAAAGAGGCCGTGCGGGTGTACAACGCCCTCAAAGGCTGGCTGGGCATCAACGACGATTTTGTGAGTAAAATATTGAACCTGTTCAACCGGAAGCATAAATAAGGCTTGTGGCTGAGCGTTGGGGTAATCGCTCAATCACTCAATCGCTCAATGACATGTCCGAACAAAACCGCTATAATCTTCTCTTCGCCTTCCTCGGCGCCTTGTTTTACATCCCCTTTCTTGGCGGCGTACACCTGTTCGATTGGGACGAGATCAATTTCGCGGAGATCAGCCGCGAAATGCTGATCAAAGAGGATTATTTACGCGTCTATGTGAATTTCCAGCCTTTCTGGGAAAAACCGCCGTTCTTTTTCTGGATGCAGGCGCTGGCCATGAGCGTTTTCGGCGTGGGCGAATTTGCCGCGCGTTTTCCCAACGCGATTTGCGGCATAGCGACGCTGGTGATCATTTTCAACATCGGCAAAAAACTGTACGATACCCGCTTCGGCGTCACCTGGGCCACGGTGTATCTCGGCACGGTGTTGCCGCTGTTGTATTTTAAATCGGGCATCATCGATCCCTTTTTCAACCTGTTCATTTTCCTGGGGTTGTACTTTTTTATCCTCTTTTATTGGAAAAAAGAAGGTTTCAACGGCATTTCCCTGGCCCGAAACAAATGGACCTACCTGTTTCTCGGCGGCTTTTTTATCGGCATGGGCATCCTGACCAAAGGCCAGACCGCTTACCTGATCGCCGTGCTCACCCTGGGCGTATATTGGGTGTATCAGCGTTTCCGGCTTTACGTGAGCGTACCACAGTTTCTGTTTTTCACAGTTAGCGCTACTTTGGTCACCCTTACCTGGTATGGCCTGGAGACCTGGAAAAACGGCCCCTGGTTCATCAACGAATTCAATAAATACCAGTACCGGCTGTTTTCCACGCCCGATGCCGGGCACGGGGGCTTCCCGGGATACCACTTTGCCGTGTTGCTGGTGGGGTGTTTTCCGGCTTCCATTTTCGCCCTGCGGTCGTTTTTTTCCTTGCCTGCCGAAGGGCGCGACCATCAGCAGGATTTCCGGCGCTGGATGAAAATACTGTTCTGGGTGGTGCTTATCCTGTTCACTATTGTAAAGTCCAAGATCGTGCACTATTCCTCCATGTGTTATTTCCCGCTGACTTTCCTGGCGGCAGTGGTGCTGGATAAGCTATTGCGCGGAGAGATCCGCTTCGCGGGCTGGATGAAAGCCTTACTGCTAACAGTGGGCGGGATTTTTGTGCTGGCCACCATTGTATTGCCCGTTCTGGCCATGCAACCGGAAAAACTGAAACCCCTTTTTAAAGACCCCTTCGCCCAGGCCAATCTCGACGCCGATGTACACTGGACCGGCATGGAAATTCTGCCCGGCGTGCTGCTGCTTGCCCTGCTGATTCTGACGCTGAGCTGGTTCAAGCAGGGCCGTACCCAACAGTCCATTCGCTGGCTTTTCGGCGGCACGGCGGTATTCGTCCTGCTGACGCTGATCTTTTTCATCAAACGTATCGAAGGCTACTCTCAACGAGCGGCCATCGAGTTTTTTGAAAGCAAAGCGGGGGAAGACGCCTATTTCACCACCCACGCCTACAAATCCTACGCGCAGTATTTCTACACCCGCAAACAACCCGCAGCCAATCCGGACTCTTACCGCCAGGACTGGCTCCTCAACGGACCCATCGATAAGGACGTGTATATCGTGGTGAAAAACCACCGGGCGCATGAGCTGACCGGCCGGGCGGATATGGAAGTGGTGGGGGAGAAAAACGGGTTTGTGTTTTTGAGGAGGCACAAATAAAAAAAGGGAGCCAGATTTTGGCTCCCTCATGTGCTGCTGTTTATTGTTTCCAGGAATATGTTGTCTCTGTAAAAAGGATCAGTCGAGCGACTGATTGGCCATCGCGGCGCTGTTCACCATTTGCTGGTATTCCTGCGGCGTCAGGTTATCCATGCAGAAGTTGATCGGATTGATCGGGCTGCCCTTGTAGTGCACTTCGTAGTGCAGGTGCGGGGCGGTGGAGAGGCCGGTGTCGCCTACTTCTCCGATCTTCTGGCCTTTTTTCACCCGTTCGCCGACGCGCACGTTCATTTTATTCATGTGGGCGTACCAGGTTTCGTAGCCGTAGCCGTGACTGATGCGCACACAGTTGCCGTATCCGTGGTGCCAGCCGGCTTCTTTGACGATGCCGTCGCCGGTAGCCTGAATGGCTGTACCGATGCGGGCAGGGAAATCGACGCCCTCGTGGAATTTTTTGATCTTGTACACCGGATGGATGCGATAGCCGAAACCGGAAAGGATGTTCATGCTTTTTTGCAGCTTGTCTTCGCGCACCGGTTTGACGCTGGGGATGGAGGCCAGCATTTTTTGCTGGTTATTGGCCAGTTCCTGTATGGTGTCGAGCGACTTGCTTTGCAGTGCCAGCTGGCGGCTGAGTACGTCGATTTTTTCCACCGTTTTGCGGATATAGTTGCCGCCGTGTTTGAAAGCGTCCAGTTCCGGGTGCGCTTCGTGGCCGCCGATACCGCTGTTCCAGATGTCCTGATCGACGGGATCCATGCCGAAAACGGCGCGATGTACGTTGGCGTCGCGTTCCTGGATGTTCTGTAAAACTTTTGACATCACTTCCAGTTGTTCGCCCAACTGGCTGTACTTGTACTCCATCTGCTCGATCTCGCGGATGAGCTCTTTTTCACGGGGAGAGGGAAAATACGTGTAGAGAACGGCAAGTAAGGCTACAGATGTAACTAATACTACGGAGAAAAATCCAAATACCTGCCAAATTCTGGTTTTAAAGGGAACTACGACTTTCTCGTACGTTAGGGTGTGAATGTTGTAAACAAACTTTTCTTTCCTGCCCATACTTTAGGTGTTTACCTGGAACATCAAATCGATTCTGTGTGTGGTTGTTCGTTTTGAATCAATTGTGCGAACAATGTAAGGATGAAGTTTCGGTTGGGATACAGGTTTTGTGAAGGCGTAAAATTGTCCGCAGGCGATGTTCCCGGTCTGTTAATGCTGATTAATCTTTTATCAACCGGCGCACAAAAGTAGATAAGCGTCTTCTTATGACAAAACATTTTGCCAAAAATTGCAATATGGGCGGCTTTTTGCGTGAAAAATGTTGCCTTTTTTGCAATTTTTATAACATTCCTGCAAGATTTGCGGTATTATTTTCGGTCTGCCTCTTTTAAAAAAGAGGATGTTTTTTTGGAGACGGGATGCGAAGAAACAACATTTGGCGGTAACGTATTGACTGGAAGCCCACATTTAACATTCAGGCGCCGGCCGAATGACCGGATTCGACGGCCAGGTCGAGGATCATAATTTTTTGCCAGATCTTGCCTGCCAGGCCCTGGGTGAGCGATTCCAGGTCGTTTACGGCATTGAGCACCACGGGGTCGTCCATGTTCTGTGCGAAGAGGGCGGCTATCTTGCTGTCGAGGGCCAGCATTTCGGCGCAGTAATCCAGGTAACGCATCAGTTCGTAGCGGGTAAGCGAACGCTGGGGCGATGAGGCGGTGTCGCGGAACCCGGCAAGCATGTAGGCCGGGTCTTTGGTCAGCTGGTGCATGTCTACCACGTGGGCAATGGACCGGAGTCGGTGCAGGGCCTGAAGCGCATAGTGCCGTTTAATTCGGGTTTCGACGCTGACCAGGAAAAAGAAAGCCAGCCCCAGAAAGATCAGTTCGTTAATACCCGCTTCGGTGGCCTGCAACAGGTCGCCGATGTTATCCGTATCAAAAGTAAAGCGCTCTGCCAGAACGCTGGCAGCGCCGATGGCCACGAATACCAGCAATGCGGCGGCTACCACCGATGCGATACGCACCGGCCAGATTGGCGGCCTTAGCCTGAGCGCCAACTGTTCGGACTGCCCGGCAAGATGGCGAAATTCCTTGCACACCTGAAGCAGCCCGGAATCCGGGAACCGCTCGGCAATCCGGTTTTCGAGCTTATCTATGGTAGCCAGTATGCTCGCCGGGTTAAGTTCGGTGTACCGGCCGTCGGTATGGGATTTGTCCCAAAACCGGAAAAAAAGGTTTTGCCACTTCATTTTTAAAAAGGTTTAGCGGGTTTCGGGTTAGCGCCTCAAGGGCAAATATAAACCCGAAACCCGCTAATCCGGGACCCGTTAAACCTTTTTCACCATACAACAAACTCTGTGCGCCGGTTTTTCGCCCGGCCTTCCGCGGTGTTGTTTGTATCGATGGGTTTGTTTTCGCCAAATCCTTTAAATCGCAGCCGGGCAGCATCGATGCCGTTTTGCACCAGGTAGTCGTACACGGCTTTGGCGCGGTTTTCAGGAAGTAGCTGATTGCCGGCCTGGTCGCCCTGGTCGTCGGGATGGCGCCTGAGCTGAATACGCAGATCGGCGGCTTGGT
>CALEYM010000053.1 GCA_937926185.1 uncultured Bacteroidota bacterium
TACAAGGCAACTTGGCCTGGCTGTAGCCCTGTGTCGAGGACTGTGATTGACCTTTTTTCAAGCAGAACAATGTCAGCATTTACCCGCTTCGTGACATTGGTCTGCTTTGTCGTTTTAGGGACTACCGCTGCGTCCGCGCAGGGTGGTTGTCCCGGAGGCGGCTGCTCAATCACGTGTCCGCCGGACATCTCCCTGTGTCTGGCTACCGACAACTATGGCCACACCGCCATTACGGCCGACTGGGTGGCTTCCCACACATCGAGTCCCAACCCGCAGTGCAACGTCACGCGGGTATGGAAAGACGCGATGGGTATGGAAGAACTCACCGAACCGATCTGGGTGGATTGCGATGACGTGCATGACCACGTCGACCTCTGGGTCTCCCGCGAAAAATACCTGTGGCCCGAATGCCGCAGTTCGCTGGTGAAAGTCCGCGTCCACATTAAAGATTGCGAACCGCCCGCCATTGCGTGCCCGCCCATGGCCATGTACGTGTGCAACGACGACGTGGACCGGCCGGGTTACTCGATTTACATCTGGCCTTTTGGAACAGTACGATTAATCAACCAGACTATCTTCCAGGACCTGGGCGGCTCGGCCTCCGACGCCTGCGGCCTGGATGGCGTTATTTACTGGGACCAAATTACCTCCATCGATCCGATTTGCAAAACCAACCGGACGATCAAACGCACCTTTGTAGTATTTGATGTGAACGGCAACCACAAATCCTGCACCCAGGAAATCGTGGTGGCCGACAACGAACCGCCGGTCTTTGAGGCCGACCCTGCCGACCTGACCATCCACTGCGATGCAGACCTTACTGTGAAGATCAGTCGGATCACCGGATGGTTAATAAGAAACACAAATCCAGGCGACCAGGACGGCCCCGACGCCGTGGTGACCGACCGCTGCGACGAGAATATGGTGATGATCGAGGCTGTGCCCGGCGACTGGGAAACCATTCTGGAACAGATGCCGGAAGCCTGCGACCCGAACCCGCGCGAAGTGACCGTGGTGTTCACGGCTAACGACGGCTGCGGCAACCAGGCCACGCGTTCGGCCAAGGTACGCCTTATAGATAATGAGCCGCCGCGAATCGCTCCGATCGCCGACCTTACCGTGCAGTGCATGGACGAGGTGCCCGTGGCGGACCCGGACGAATTGGAGGTTCGCGACAACTGCACACCGACAGACAAACTGAAACGGGTGTTGGATAGTGAAGTAATCGTTAACGAAACCTGTCCCAACCGCAAACAAATCATTCGCACCTATAAAGTGACGGATTGCAGCGGTAACCCAAGGACTCGTTCGCATACGATCACCGTGTATGACAATACCGATCCCACCTGGGATCCCAACCCGCAGAACAAGTTCATGATGGACGTGTGCGATCCCGACGTTCTGCTGGATGAGATCAATGAATGGCTCGACGACGGCTATGGCCGCGCAAAAGACAACTGCGACGTTGTGAGCGTGGAAGCCAATAAATCGGCTGCTGATATTCGCGACGCCCTGCTGGATTTCTGCGACCAATACGATTATATTGGTACGTATAACGGCCACAGTTACTTCTTCTCGAACGAACCGGCCTACTGGACCGAAGCCCACTCCGTGGCCACCTCTTTGGGCGGCTACTTAGCCAGCGTCAACGACGCCGGCGAGAATGCTTTCCTGGCCGCATTCCTTGGCGCCAATGGCGGCCCCCAAAACTGGCTCGGCGGCAACGACGTAGCCTCGGAAGGTACCTGGGTATGGTCGAACGGCGCTCCCTGGGTTTACACCAACTGGAACGGCGGCGAGCCGAACAACCTGGGCGGCGTGGAAGACTACCTCACGATGTACGGCCCCGGCGGCGGTAATCCGATAGGCAACTGGAACGACCAGTCCAATGTCGGCGACCCGGGTGTAGGCCATCCGTTCATCATCGAGTTTAACTCCGATATTAAATATCTGAACATCCGCTTCTCCGCGGTGCATTTCACGGCTACCGATGCCTGTGGCAACACCAGCGAGCGCCGCGCCGTTATCCGCCTGATGGATACGAAGGCGCCGACCGGCACAACGCCTCCTGACATCACGTACAGCTGCCCGACCAACGTGCCGTCGATGTCCACGGCCCAGGTGACGAATCTGGAAGATAACTGCACGTCCGGCAACACGGTGGTGGTCGAGATCGAATCCGATCCGACCCCGGGCTACGGCTGCGCCGACAACCCGAACATCATCATCCGCAAATGGCGCCTGACCGACTGTGCCGGTAACACGCGCATCGTATCGCAGGTGATCACGATTCAGGATAAAACGGCCCCGGTATGGAATGTGAACGACCTGCCGAACGACCTTTCGGTGGATTGCGACCGTGCCGACCTCGGCGACCGCATCCAGCAATGGTTGAACACCAACGGCGACGGCGGAAGCGCGAGCGATAATTGCAGCGGCGTAACCTATTCGCATCACCCGACCAACGTAAACGACATTCTGAATGCCCTGGGCAAATGCGCGCCCTATAACGGCACGACGACGGTTACCTTTATCGCGAAAGACGATTGCGGCAATACCGCGACGGCTACCGCGACCCTGACCGTATATGACAATAACGATCCGACGGCTTCCCCGCAGGACGACACCTACTCCTGCCCGGCTGATGTGCCGGCGCCAGACCCGTCCGTATTCAACGACGAAGACGACGACTGCTCGCCCAACCCGCCGACCTTCAAAC
This sequence comes from uncultured Bacteroidota bacterium, assembly GCA_937926185.1. Classification (GTDB taxonomy): domain Bacteria; phylum Bacteroidota; class Bacteroidia; order Chitinophagales; family Saprospiraceae; genus M3007. Next base: position 2,720 of record CALEYM010000053.1, read on the forward strand.
CGACCCCGGTTGTGATCAACAACAACGGCGGCAAAGGTTGCATGAACGATGAACTCGTCATTACCCGCTGGTACGAACTGAGCGACTGCGCCGGCAATACCACCACGGTATCGCACCAGATCACTGTAGTGGACATGATCGCCCCGCAGGCCATCTGCAAAGCGATCACGAAATACCTCGACGAAGATTGCAATATCACGGTGGATGCTTCCGAATTTAACAACGGCAGCTACGACAACTGCGGCATCAAGACGATCGAGGTTCGCCGCGGCGACTCGGGCCCCTGGTTCGCTGCCCTGGTCTTTACGGGCCTGGACATCCCGAACATCCCGAACTGCGGCGCTTTTGTAGATAACTCGGCTATTATTACGGTACAAATCCGCGTAACGGATAACTGCGGACAATCGGATATCTGCACCACGACCATTACGCTGATCGACAACACGCCGCCCACGATCGAGTGTCCGGACGACATGACGTTCTACACCAGCGAAAACGGCGGCTACGACTGCAAAGCCACCGCTACCTGGACGCACCCGATTCCGGAAGACAACTGCGCTGTCGGTTGCATGACGATGGAAGTGCAGAAAGAGATCAACGGCGAATTTGTGACGGTGAACCCGAACAACAACTTCCCGACGCCGAACTACCAGATCGACGTGCTGGGCGACGCCGGCCAGGATGTTTCCTTCCTGTGGGGCAAAGGCCCATACTGCGACGACAACCAGTACAAGATCATCTACCGCGTGCGCGACGTGCATGGCAATACCAAGCCGGAAGTGATGTGCATGTTCTTCATCACGATCAAAGACGACGAAGCGCCGGAATGGAACAACTGTCCGGAAGGCCCCATCGTTGCTCAGACCGTGACCGGCGACTGCTACCAGATGAAGTGCTGGACGCGCCCGACGGCTTACGACAACTGCGAATACCCCGGCGGTCCCTGCCCGGCGCCCACGGTAGTGGTGACGGTGAGCGACCCGACCGTGATGATCAACCAGGTGGGTGACGAAGACTGCGCCCTGTTCCCGGTTGGCACTACTTATGTATATTATACGGCAACCGATGCAGAAGGCAACGTGTCGACCTGCACGGTTGAAGTACAAATCTCCGATGACGAAGATCCGGTGGCCATGTGCGCCGGTCCGTTCACGGTGAACATGGAGCCCGATGGCGTAATGCAACTGTCGATCGCCGACATCGATGCCCCGGGTACCGACGACAACTGCGGCATCTGCTTCAAAGGCATCAGCCGCAACCCGGCCTGCTGCTTCGGCCCGACGGTAAACCTGACCTGCGCCGATGTGGGTACCACGGTACGCGTGTATATGCGTGTTGGCGACTGCTCGACCCCGTCGAACACTGCGACCTGCTACTCCGACGTAACGGTTCAGGATATGCAATCGCCCGGCGTGGCTTTCTGCCCGCAGGACATCACGGTGGGCACGGATAATAACGTGTGCAACGCGAAAGTGAACTATACCGCCCCGCTCTTCAACGACGGCTGCGCCAGCCCGAAAGCGGGTACGCTGATTCAAGGTCTGCCCTCCGGCTCCACCTTCCCGATCGGCGTGACGCACATTCAATACTGCTACACCTCGGCAAGCGGATTTACCGTGTGCTGCGACTTCAACATCACAGTGGAAGACGACCAGGCGCCGAGCATCACCTGCCCGCCGAACAAGCTGAACCTGACCTGCCTGCAACCTCTGCCTGAAGTATTGACGGCCGTGCAAATGCAAAATGCCGGCCTGCTTTCAGACAACTGCGGGATAACCCTGCTGGAGTTCAGCGACTACGACAACGACCTGACCCACTGCCAATACGATGGAATCCGTACCATCATCCGCACGTACACGGCCTGGGATGCTGCCGGCAACTCTTCTACCTGCTCGCAAAAATTCCAGTATGTGGAAGACACCCAGGATCCGGTGCTGTCAGTTACGCCTGTTGATCTCCCGAACCTGAAATGCGCCGACGAAATTCCGCCCGTGCCCGATCAATCGGCTACCGACAACTGCGGAACGGTGTTCATCGACTTCTCGGAGGAAATCCAACCGGGCGGTTGCGAAAACCAGCTGGTGGTGATCCGCCGCTGGGTGGCTACCGACCTCTGCGGCAGAACCGACGAGCATATTCAAACCATTACCGTGCACGACGACGTTGATCCGGAACTCACGGTTACGCCGCTCGATCTGCTGCAATACGACTGCTCCGACGACGTGCAGGCCGCCCCGGCTCAAATCGCCACGGACAACTGCGGCATCGTTTACGTGGACTTCTACGAAACGGTATACGATCAGGACTGCCCGAATGATTTCAAAATCCTGCGCCGCTGGGTGGCTACCGACTTGTGCGGCAACACCGACGAGCATGAGCAGATCATCCGCGTTCGCGACTGGACGCCGCCGGTACTGACGGTGACGCCGGTTGACCTGCTCAACTACGATTGCGCCGACGACGTGAAAGCCGCTCCGGCTCAGATCGCTTACGACAACTGCGACGTGGTATTCGTTGATTTCTACGAAACAGTGTATGACAACGACTGCCCGAACGATTTCAAGATCCTGCGCCGTTGGGTGGCTACCGACTTGTGCGGCAACACCGACGAACACGAGCAAATCATTCGTGTACGCGACTGGACGCCGCCGGTACTGCTCACCACGCCGCTCGATCTGCTGCAACTGAAATGCGCCGACGAAGTGCCGGAAGCGCCCGTAGGCAATGCAACGGATAACTGCGAAGTGAACTTCGTTGACTTCGCCGAAACGACGATTTTCGGCGACTGCCCGAATCAGTTCTCCATCGTGCGTCGCTGGGAAGCCACTGACCTCTGCGGTAACACCGACGAGCACTGGCAAACCATTACCGTACACGACGATGTTCCGCCTGTATTGGAAGTAACGCCGTTGGATCTCTCCTTTGAATGTTCGGAGGATGTTCCGCCGGTACCGCCTCAGGAGGCTACCGATAACTGCGACATTGTCTTTATAGATTTTAGCGAGGAAATCCAACCGGGTGGTTGTGAAGACCAGTTTAAACTGGTACGCACCTGGATTGCAACCGACCTCTGTGGCAATTCCGATGTTCATGTCTGGACCATCACGGTGAACGACACCGAGGCGCCTGAATGGGACCAGGACGCTCCCGAAAGCAAAACTGTGGAATGTTCGGAAGATGTTCCGCCAATGCCGCTGCAAACGGCAACGGACAACTGCGGCGCGCTCGTAGCGTTGGATATCGTTGAAACCACCGAACCGGGCACCTGCCCGAACCAATACGTGGTGATCCGCACCTGGACCGCCCAGGATGTCTGCGGCAACGCCACTACCCGTACGCAGGTGATCACCGTTTCCGATACGGAAGCGCCTGAGTGGAATGAAGATGAGCCGGAAGACGCAAGTGTGGAATGTTCGGAAGATGTGCCGGCTATCCCGCAACAAACGGCTACCGACAACTGCGACGAACCGCTCGATGTGGAATTCTATGAAACGTATGATCTGGGTTCCTGCCCGAACAGCTTCGTGCTGACCCGCGTGTGGACGGCCGAAGACGATTGCGGCAACCGCACCATGCGCGTTCAGGTCATCACGGTTTCCGACACCGAGGCGCCCGTATGGGATCAGGATGCGCCGGAATCCCCGGTGACTGGCCAATGCGCGACTGAAGTGCCGGATGTTCCGGTACAAACGGCTACCGACAACTGCGATGTGCCTGTTTATATCGAATTCAACGAGGTAATTGACTGGGGCGCTTGCCTGAATCAATTCAACGTAATTCGTACCTGGACGGCTGTTGACGATTGCGGCAATGCCACGACCCGCACACAGATCATTAACATATTTGACGATACCGCCCCGGATCTTACCGTTCCGGATCCGATCACTTTGGATTGCGGCGACATCAGCGAGACGACCGACCCGGCCGCCACGATCGACAACTTCCTGGCCGCTGCTACCGCCACGGATAACTGCGATCAGACTGTATGGATCACCCATGATTTCGACGTTACGACGCTCGACGTATGCGTGGGTGGCACCCTGACGGTGACCTGGACGGCTGCCGATGCTTGCGGCAACACCGCCACGGCTACCTCGACCATCACGGTTGTACCGGATACGGAAGACCCGGTTGTTACGGCGCCCGATCCGATCACTTTGGACTGCGGCGACATCAGCGAAACGACCGACCCGAGCGCTACCGTTGCCAACTGGCTGGAAAGCGCCACGGCTACCGATAACTGCGACACCGATCCGGAACTGACCTACAACTTCGACGTTACGACGCTCGACGTATGCGTGGGCGGCACCCTGACGGTGACCTGGACGGCTACCGACCACTGCGGCAACGTAGGTACGGCTACCTCCACCATTACGGTGATTCCCGATACGGAACTCCCGGTTGTTTCTGCGCCCGATCCGATCACTTTGGACTGCGGCGACATCAGCGAAACGACCGACCCGAGCGCTACCGTTGCCAACTGGCTGGAAAGCGCCACGGCTACCGATAACTGCGACACCGATCCGGAACTGACCTACAACTTCGACGTTACGACGCTCGACGTATGCGTGGGCGGCACCCTGACGGTGACCTGGACGGCTACCGACCACTGCGGCAACGTAGGTACGGCTACCTCCACCATTACGGTGATTCCCGATACGGAACTCCCGGTTGTTTCTGCGCCCGATCCGATCACTTTGGACTGCGGCGACATCAGCGAAACGACCGACCCGAGCGCTACCGTTGCCAACTGGCTGGAAAGCGCCACGGCTACCGATAACTGCGACACCGATCCGGAACTGACCTACAACTTCGACGTTACGACGCTCGACGTATGCGTGGGCGGCACCCTGACGGTAACCTGGACGGCTACCGACGCTTGCGGCAACGTGGGCACGGCTACCTCGACGATCACGGTTGTGCCGGATACGGAAGACCCGGTTGTTTCTGCGCCCGATCCGATCACTTTGGACTGCGGCGATATCAGCGAAACGACCGACCCGAGCGCTACGATCAGCAACTGGCTGGCCAGCGCCACGGCGACCGACAACTGCGATACCGACCCGGCACTGACTTACAATTTTGACGTCACCACGCTGGATGTATGCGTAGGCGGCACCTTAACCGTAACGTGGACGGCTACCGACCACTGCGGCAACGTGGGCACGGCTACCTCGACGATCACGGTTGTGCCGGATACGGAAGACCCGACTATCGTTGTGCCCGATCCGCTGACGCTGGATTGTGAAGACATCAACCCGGTCAGCGACCCGTCCGCCACGGTATTGGATTGGCTGGCCGAAGCGACGGCTTCCGACAACTGCGACACCGATCCCGCGCTGACCTACGACTTCGATGTTACGACGCTCAACGTATGCGTTGGTGGAACCCTGGTGGTTACCTGGACGGCTACCGACCACTGCGGCAACCTGAGCACGGCTACTTCCACGATCATCGTTATTCCGGATACGGAAGCGCCCGTGCTGTCCGGCACGCCTGGCGATGTAAGTGTTGAGGTGAAATGCGCTGCCGATGTTCCGGGTATCCCGGTTGTAACGGCAACGGACAACTGCACTGCTCCGGTGGATGTTGAATTCACGGAAGTGGAAGTGCCCGGCGCTTGCGCAAACAAATACACGATCATTCGCACCTGGACGGCAGAAGATGCCTGCGGCAACCTGGCTTCTTTTGTTTACACCATTGTTATAAACGACGACGTCGCGCCCGAGATTACCTGCCCCGGCCCGCTGTTCGCTCAATGCTCGCCCGGCGAACATCCGCCGTATGCGAACCTGACCGAATTTGAATCTGCCGGCGGTACGGCCTCCGACAACTGCGGCCTGTTCATCAATTCCTTCGGCCTGCTCAGCGAAGTGCAAAACGGCAACGTTTACACCCGTACCTATCGTATTTACGATCAGTGCGGCAACTCCGCTACCTGCGAACAAACGGTAACCGTTGAAGATACCGAACCGCCGGTATTCCTGAACTGCCCGGTTGGTCCGCTGGTATTCGGCAACGACCCGGATAAATGCTCCGCCAAGATCAACTGGCCGACCCCGGTAGCCGTTGACAACTGCAGCATCCCGACCGTCGTACAAACTGCCGGCCCGACTGCCGGTTCGGTTGTACCGGTTGGTAACTACACGGTAGTATTTGTCGCCACCGACGCCATGGGCAATACCACGGTTTGCTCCTTTGAAGTGATGGTGATGGATACGCAGAATCCGGAATTCGACGCCGACATCGTGATGCCGGCCGACGTAACGGTGGAATGCGACAACGTACCGGCGCCGTTCGTTCTGACGACCGACGACGTACACGACAACTGCACGCCTTCCAACCTGCTGGTGATCACCTTTACCGAGGTTCGCACGGATGGCAACTGCAAATTCAACTACACGCTGACCCGCACCTGGACCGTAACCGATCAGGCCGGCAATCAGCTGATCCACACCCAGATCGTAACGGTACGCGACACCAAGGCGCCGATAGCCAAGTGCAAAAACGCTACTGTGACCCTGGATAAATTTGGTAATGCAACTGTAACAGCAGGCCAAATCAACGATGGCAGCACTGACAACTGCTCTGCACCGGGCGACCTGACGTTTACCGTAACGCCGAGCGCATTCACCTGCGCTAACCTGGGCGCCAACGTGGTAACACTCACGGTAACGGACGAATGTGGCAACAGCGCGACCTGCACCGCCATCGTAACGGTAGTGGAAGGCATTGCGCCCTGCACGCCGCAGATCACGGTGAAAACGGTTTGCAAAGACAACGCCACCACCCTGGATAACGGTCAGTTCGAAGACCTGATCACGGTGAAATCGCTGGCCATGCAAACCTGGACGGTAACGTCGAACACCGGCTTGTACTCCGCTGCAAGCGCCGCTCCGCCGGCTGCTCCGACGCCGCTGCCGAATAACGCTCCGTTCACCGCCGGTACCGCCGACGGTATCGACAACGACGGCGACGGCCAGATAGACGAAGCCGACGAGATGGTGTACTACACGCTGAAAGGTGTACATGTTGAAGCTATCGGCTACTCGATCCAGATTCGGAACAACCTGAATCAAACGGGTACCATCAGCAACAAAGGCTACTACCCGAATCCGTACTTCATCAACCTGAACGATCCGTTCTGCCTGAACACGCCGCCCTTCACCATCCAGGTGGGCGAGTACAACAATGCTCAGGGCACGGTTGAGAGTATCATGGTGAACGGTGTACTGACCAATATCTTCGATGCAGCCGCATTGGGTATCGGTTTCCACACCGTCATGGCCACGTTCAACGCCGGCACGCCGACGACTAATCTGGTGATCAATGGCCAGTTGGTAGGCGGCACCGATGCCCAGGCTTTGGCCGATCCTGGTTGCAAGCAGAAGATCACGAAGATCGTCCAGATCACCGATACTCCGCCGGTGGTGGTGTGCAATGATCTGGTGCACGTTTCCATTGCCAACGACGGTGGCGACTGCGTATTCGTGGTTGAACCCGACGACGTACTGGAAGGCTCTTACGGCTGCTTCGACGACTACTCGGTGGTGCTGACGTACCCCAACGGTACGCAGTCTTTCAACCCGCCGAACCGCGTTAACTACACACACATCGGCAAGTTCCTGAACTACAACCTCGTACACGCTATCAGCGGCAACGTCTGCTGGGGCCAAATCAAGGTGGAAGACAAAGAACCGCCGATCCTGACTTGCCCGTCCAATATTACGATCGCTTGCAGCGACCCGACCAGCGTGAATTTCACCGGTCAGGTGCTGGTTTCCGATTGCCATCCGACCGTGACGATCGTTGACACGGATGACTTCACCGACTTCGGCGCCTGCGCCGATCCGCGCGCGCAGATCATCCGCACCTGGTTGGTCACCGACGGTTCCGGCAACCAGGCGTCCTGCACGCAACGGATCACGATCGACGCGTTCGATCTGGCTCATGTTGAATTCCCGGATGACGTAACAGTCAGCTGCGCCGGAAACATCAACACCGACCCGAACGTTACGGGCGTTCCGACCATCAACGGTTCCCCGATCGGCTCCGGCGGTCTGTGCATGGCTTCGATCAGCAAAACGGACGAATACTACGACATCTGCACGGGTAGCTACGAAATCATCCGTACCTGGAAAGTGCGCAACATGTGTCTCCCGGTCGGCCCCGGCAACCCGGTAGAAGGCGTACAGGTGATCAAGGTCATTGATCTGACCGCTCCGGTCTTCGACTGCCCGGATGACGTAACGGTGAGCATCGATCCGTTCGCCTGCTGCTCCACGGCGCCGCTGCCCGACGTGATCATCACGGAAACCTGTTCTTACGTCACCAGCCTGACATACAAAATTGTCGGCATCGACGAGAACACCGGTAACCTCGTGATCCATGAAGGTTTCGGCAGCCTGAGCAACTTCCCGGGCAACAACCTGTGGCACCCGGATACGCTGGGCGTGTTTGGCTTCTCGCAATGCCTGCCGCGCGGCACCTACTCGGTTACCTACACGGCGGTTGACGCTTGCGGCAACATTTCCAAGTGCGAATTTGAACTGACGGTAATAGACCTGATCCCGCCGATTTCCGCCTGCGACGAATTTACGCAGGTTGCCATTGGCGGCGACGGCGTATCCTTCATCAACGCTTCGACGTTCGACGACGGTTCTTATGACCTGTGCAACCCGGTTCACTTCAAGGCGCGCCGGATGGATCCATACCACTGCACTCCGGACGGTAGCGTGACGGTTGATACCTTCTTCTACGACCAGGTCAAATTCTGCTGCGACGACATCAACGATACCATCATGGTTGTCTTCCGGGTATACGACGTGCCGGTTCAACCGGGCGCAGTAGGCCTGGACGAATACGAAGGCCACTGGAACGATTGCATGGTTCAGGTGTATGTCGAAGACAAGATCAAACCGACTTGCGTTCCGCCGGCTAACGTCAGCGTCAGCTGCGAAAACTTCGATCCGAGCCTCTGGGCTTACGGCTTCGCTACCGCCGCTGATAACTGCTGCCTGGATACGATCACCGAATCGCGCAACCTGACCGCCTTCGACACGGTGTGCAACAAAGGTACCATCACCCGTACCTTCCGCGCCATCGACTGCGGCGGCCAGTCCACTACCTGCACGCAGCGCGTGTTCGTAAGTTATGAGCAAGACTACTTCGTACGCTTCCCGAACGACGTGATCGTGACGGTATGCGACGGTACGGGCAACTACGGCGAGCCGGTGTTCTTCGGCGAAGACTGCGAATTGCTGGGCGTATCGTTTGAAGACGAAGTGTTTACGGTAGTGCCTGATGCCTGCTACAAGATAGAGCGGACGTGGACCATAATTAACTGGTGCACGTACAATCCGAATGCAGGCTGCGTAGACGTGCCGAATCCGAACCCGAACGCGATCACCAACCACCCGCAGAACCTGACGGGCCCGACGATCTCTGCTTTGGGTACGCCGGCTCCATGGACGCCTTCAAACGTTCCGGTGGCGCCTGGCCAGGCGAACACGAACTACTCCGTGTTCTACCACGGCGGCACGTACAACGGCATAGCGATACCGAACATAGCGAACAACAACTGCTTCCGCTACAAGCAGATCATCAAGGTGATCGACACGCAGGATCCGATCGTGGACAACTGCCCGGCCAGCCCGGTTGAAGTGTGCGATCTGAGCCCGAACGATCCGCTGTACTGGAATAAATCCTACTGGTACGATGCCACGACGATGAGCCACGACCTGTGCGAGGCTCCGACCGATCTGACGATCACGGCTACCGACCTGTGCTCCGGCGCTGCGATCAATATCCGCTACCTGTTGTTCCTCGACCTCGACGGCGACGGCAACATGGAAACGGTGATCAACAGCGTGAACACCGGTCTTGCCGGTCTGGGCTGGAACGCGGTGCCGTTTGGCAACGCGAACAACCCGAACTACGGCGGCGGCACGATCCGTCAGTTTGACGACCGCGCGGTACCGTCGAACCAGAAATACGGTTTCGCCATCCAAACGACGATCAGCGGCGCCAACAAAACCGCTTCGGTACGTTGGAACACGCAACAGGCTCAAAACAACTACGTGATTCCGGAACTGCCCTACGGCACGCACAAGATCAAGTGGTTTGTTGAAGACGGCTGCGGCAACGAAACGATCTGCGAATACACCTTCGTAGTGAAAGACTGCAAGAAGCCGACGGTGGTATGTCTCAACGGTCTGAGCGTGAATATCATGCCGACCAAGATGATCACCCTCTGGGCTTCCGACTTCCTGCAATACACGGAAGACAACTGCACGCCTTCCAACAAGATCGTGATCGGTATCCGCAAATCCGGCACGGGCACGGGCTTCCCGCTCAACCCCGACGGCACGCCGCAAACAAGCGTTACTTTCACTTGCGACGAACTGGGTACGCAATTAGTTGAACTGTGGGCCATCGACCTGGCCGGCAACGCCGACTACTGCGAAACCTACGTGGTCGTACAGGATAACGCCGGTATCTGCAGCGGCAACTCCGGCACGGTAGCCGGCGCGCTGAAAACGGAAGATCAGAAAGGTCTGGAAGAAGCCAACGTTGAACTCGAAGGCGGACACCCGGCCCTGCCGCCGACCAGCATGCTTGTTTACTCGGACAACCAGGGTCTGTACACCTTCAACGGCGTACCGTACCAGGGCGACTACACGGTGACACCGACGAAAGACAACGATCCGCTCAACGGCGTATCGACCTTCGACCTGGTGCTCATCAATAAGCACATCCTGGGTCTGGAACCGCTCAACTCGCCGTACAAAATGATCGCTGCCGACGCTAACAACAGCCGCTCGATCACCACGTTCGACATCGTTGAGTTGCGCAAACTGATCCTCGGTATCTACAACGAACTGCCGAACAATACGTCCTGGCGCTTCGTAGATGGCGCGTACTCCTTCCCGAACCCGTTGAACCCGTTCATGGATATCTTCCCTGAAACGAAACAGATCGCCGATATGCAGGTGAGCATGTTCGATCAGGACTTCGTGGCGGTGAAAGTGGGCGACGTGAACAACAACGCCGTAACGAGCAGCCTGACCAGCGTACAAGACCGCACCGACGGCACCTTGTTGTTCGACGTGCAGGATCGTACGGTGAAAGCCGGCGAAACCTTCACGGTGACCTTCAAAGCCGCCGAGAAAGTGATGGGCTACCAGTTTACCCTGTACTTCCCGAACCTGGAAGTAGCCGACGTAACTGGCGGCGCTGAAATGTCGATGACCAACTTCGGTATCTTCAACAGCGAACACGCGCTGACCACCTCGTTCGACAACGAACACACGGTAGGCGAGTTCACGGTCACCTTCCGCGCGAAGGCTGCCGGTACGCTGAGCGAAATGCTGACGGTTTCCAGCCGGATCACGAAAGCCGAGGCTTACGATCTGAGCCGCCAACGCCAGGCTGTCGGCCTGCGCTTCAACGGCCAGAACGGCTCCACGATCTCCGGCCTGGGCTTCGAATTGTACCAGAACCAACCGAACCCGTGGCTGAACAAGACGCAGATCGGCTTCTACCTGCCCGAGGCAGCCGAGGCTACCCTGACGATCTTCGACGAAACGGGCCGCATGTTGTTCACACAAACGGGCGACTTCACGAAAGGCTACAACGCCATCTCGCTGGAACGCTCGCTGATCAACACTACCGGCGTACTGTACTACAAAGTCGAAACGGCCAGCGACAGCGCCGTGAAGAAGATGATTCAGACGAAGTAACGCCGTCAGTTTGACGGCGCGATGATAGAGGCCGCCTCATCCTGTCCCGAGTATTCGGGGTCGGGGTGGGGCGGCTCTTTTTTTAACAGGGCGCTGCCCTGGTCTTACTGATGCCGCCCTTTCAGGGCTATGCATGCAGTGGCAGACGACGTATGCAAGGGCGGCATTTCGCGGAAAAACGGGGCAGGGATTGTTAATACGCTTGCCGGCACGCAACAGGCGGTATATCTTAGCCGGCATTAGCGCCCGGAATGCCGTTTTTTTGTTTTATCCGGCGAAATACCGCATGCCCTCTACCGGAATCGCCACAAAACCAGGTTGAATAAACGATGCCCAAAGAAGCAGAATTCGGCCCCCGCGCGCGTATTTTGCGCCTGCTGCGCGCCATTCTCGACCAACCCCATCGCTACACCCGCCAGGAACTGGCCGACAAATTCGGCGTCAGCGTGGATACCATCCGCGACGATTTTGAGATACTCGCCAACGCCGACTTTGTGCTGGCGCCCGACGAGCGGCACCGCTACGCCTTCGTCACGGAAAAACCCCTGCGGCAACTCAAAGACCTGCTTCACTTCTCGGAAGAAGACCAGGCCGCCCTGTATCAGGCCATCGACAACCTCTACATCGGCAGCGAACGGGCCCGAAACCTGAAAGCCAAACTCGCCTCCGTGTACGACTTCCACCGCCTGGGCCACGCCTACCTGCGAAAACCCCACCTCACCAAGGTGGACCTGCTGATACAGGCCCAACGCGAAAAACGCCAGGTGTTCCTGATCGATTACCGTTCCTCCAACAGCAACAAAATTGAAACCCGGCGCGTGGAGCCCTTCCATATCGCCCCAGCCGAAGACACCCTCCAGGCCTTCGACGCCGACAAACGCACCCTGCGCCACTTCCGGCTCTCTCGCTTCACCCGCGTACAACTCACCGACCGGCCCTGGAAACACGAAGGCCATCACGTGATCATGCACGTCGATCCTTTCCGGATCGTGGATAACCAACAGGTGGATGTGCACCTGCGCCTCGGCGTGGGCGCCTACAACGAACTCGTGGAACGCTACCCCCTCACCCGCTCCCACATCGAAGTAACCGACGACCCGAACATGTTCGACTTCCAGTGCCGCGTGAATCACCGCTTTTTCGGACTGAGCAATTTTATCCTCGGCTTCTACCACCAGCACATCGAAGTGCTGGCGCCGGAGGGGCTGAAGGCGTTTTTACGGGAAGAGGTGGGACGGATGCGGTTTTGAAGCAAAAAAATTCCGGGGGTGGGAAACAGGTTCGATGGGGTAAGGGAAATATTTGCAAGTGAAGCCTGTCATCCTCATCAGCATTACTAATTATGCAATTCAAAATAACCCTCCGCTGCCTGGACGCCAATCCCGTATTGCCCGTCAACTACCAGTACGAACTCTCGGCCTGGATTTACCGCGTGATCCGCAACGCCGACGCGGAATATGCCGAATTTCTGCACCGGCACGGCCACACGACCGGACGGAAGACCTTCAAACTTTACCAAACCAAAGTGCGCGGCTGGATGCTGGATGTCGAAGTGGACGCCCCCCGCGAACTGCTGGAACTGGGCCTGCTGGCCGGCTTCGGACGGATGAACGGGGAAGGATTCGGGTGCGGGGAGATAGTTCGGAACGACCGCCGGCGCGCGGTTTGATGCCCAATGGGGACGGATTTTCCCGGTTATTACCCGGTATGCGGTAACTGTCAGGTTATTGGGCGTAGTTGTCAGGTTGTTCTTGGCAGATGGGGGCACGGGGGGTATTTTAGGGCTGGAAAGGGGAAAGGTCATCAAGTCAGAAGGAATACACGGGAGAAAGACATTCAACCGCGTTGCGGTTGTAAACACGTTGCGCCACACAGACCCGGCATTGCATGCCGGGCTATTCACGTTCAACCCCTTCGGGGTTTTTAGATGGCGGGTAGCCGGAGAAATCGGGAAACATGGCCGGCCCGGGATGGTTTGTTCTTTGTATTGATGTTGTAAACCAACCGGTTGCGCGAAACCCCGAAATAAACGCGACACCCGGTTTTCTGGAAATGAGGTGATAAACCAACCGGTTGCGCGAAACCCCGAAGGGGTTGAACGTGAATAGCCCCGGGTGAAACCCGGGGAAAACGGTACATGCGTTTTTGCAACCGCGCAGCGGTTGAATGTGAACGGTTTACGCTTAGGTCTTAGTTCAACAACAGGGTGGTTTCGAGGATAAAGACCTGGCAGGAAAATATTCAATCGACAGGCGTCTCGGTTCATCGACATTCAATCCCGAAGGGTCGGGACGGTTGTTGCGAGGGGCTGCGATGATCCCCGGATTTGCATCCGGGGCTATTCACGTTCAACCCCTTCGGGGTTTTTAGATGGCGGGTAGCCGGAGAAATCGGGAAACATGGCCGGCCCGGGATGGTTTGTTCTTTGTATTGATGTTGTAAACCAACCGGTTGCGCGAAACCCCGAAATAAACGCGACACCCGGTTTTCTGGAAATGATGTTGTAAACCAACCGGTTGCGCCAAACCCCGAAGGGGTTAAATATGAATAGCCCCGGATGCAAATCCGGGGATCATCGCGGGCCCCTCGCAACAACCGCAACGCGGTTGAATTAAACAGCAATAGATTGACAATCAATCAAATAAAATAATTTGCCAAATAAACAATCTTACACCATGAGTACCTATACCCAAATATTATATCAAATTGTATTCAGCACCAAACGCCGGAAACCGGCCCTGTTGAAAGAAAACCGCGAGGCGCTGTTCAAATATATCTGGGGAATTCTTAAAAATAAAAAATGCCATTTATACCGGATCAATGGTGTGGAAGACCATATCCATATCGTCACCCATGTGCATCCCACGGTGGCGCCGGCTTTCCTGGTAAAAGACATCAAAACCGCCAGTTCAGGTTTTATTAAAGAAAACCGCCTTTTCCCGGATTTTGAAGACTGGCAGGTGGGATACGGGGCATTTACCTATTCTTTTAAAGAGAAAGATACGCTGATCGAATACGTGAAAAACCAGGAAGAACACCACAAAACCAAAACATACCGGGAAGAGCTGATCGAACTGCTGTGGGAGCATGGTATTGAATTCGATGAGAAATACCTGGAGTGAGTGTTGGGTTCACATTCAATCCCGAAGGGTCGGGACGGTTGTTGCGAGGGGCGCGCGATGATCCCCGGATTTGCATCCGGGGCTATTCACGTTCAACCCCTTCGGGGTTTTTAGATGGCGGGTAGCCGGAGAAATCGGGAAACATGGCCGGCCCGGGATGGTTTGTTCTTTGTATTGATGTTGTAAACCAACCGGTTGCGCGAAACCCCGAAATAAACGCGACACCCGGTTTTCTGGAAATGA
>CALEYM010000054.1 GCA_937926185.1 uncultured Bacteroidota bacterium
GTTATACCGACCTGTACAGCGTGACGTTCCAAAAGGCAGGCGACTGGACTTCTGCCCTCGAGCCTGTGAACATGGGACTTCAGGTGAATACCGTTTTTGAAGACTTCGGCGTGACCCATTTTTCAGAATACACCGGCGAGGGGTTTTTCCACCGGCGCGACCAATGTTCCGGCGATCTCGACATCTGGCGTATCCCTGCTCTCGGAGGCGTTCCGGAAAACGCCCTTCGACTCGCCGGCATCATACTCGATGAGAACGGTCGCCCCATCACCGGCGGGTTTATGGAGTTTACCACCGATTACAACCTGCGCGCACAATCGCAACTCATCTCTGCAAAAGGCACCTACACGCATACGGCCGCCGACAGTTCGCAAGTCGTCCGCCTTTTCCCGGAAATTCCCGGTTATTATTCCGAACGCGACACCACGCACTTCCTGGCCCGGGCGCCGAAGGGCAGGATCATCCGCGACACTTTTTACCTGACTTCTTTCGAGCACATCCGGCAACATTTCAAGCTGCGGTACAGCACCTTCGTCAATGGTACCGCCGAATTCGATAATCCCCTGCAGGCCTACCCGGAACTGACCCGCCTGGCCAAAATCGCCACCCGTATGGGCGCCGAACTCGAACTCACCGGCCATACCGACAGTACCGGCGCCGAAGGCCTCAACCACGAACTGGCCTTCAACCGCGCCCAATCGGTCAAACAGTTCCTGGTGGAAAAATGCGGCTTCGCACCCGAAAAGATAAAAGTGTTCGGCTTCGGCCCTACCCGGCCCATCTGTTCCAACGCCACGGAAGAAGGCCGCCGCTGCAACCGGCGGGTGGAGGTGGTGTTCCGGATGCCCGTTTTGCCCGGCGAACGGGCAGGCACGGCCACACCGGCAGCCGGCGGGGGCGGTTATTAAAAATGCGGACGTGCCGGTGTTAATCTGGTTTTATGAGGATTTGCGCGGATGCGTCCCTGCCAGCGCGGCAAACCTTATCTTTGCCCGGTATTTATAAAATCTAAAGGATCATGCTCACCCGCCCGCGCCGCAACCGCCAGTCCGCCGCCATTCGGGGCCTCGCCACCGAAACCCATTTAAACGTTCAGCACCTTGTTTTTCCACTTTTTGTGCTCGACGGCCCCAATATCCGCAGTGAAATACATTCCCTGCCCGGTATTTTCCGGCTATCGCCGGAAAACCTGCTGCGCGAGATCGAATCTTGCATGAACCTGGGCCTGACGAACTTTATCGTCTTTCCCGCCGTGTCGGATTCGTTGAAAAACCAAACGGCCACTTACAGCTATGACCCGGAGAATTTTTACCTGCGCATGGCGCGGGACGTAAAAAAACGTTTTCCCGAATGTTGCCTCATCAGCGACGTAGCCATGGACCCCTACAGCAGCGACGGCCACGACGGCCTGGTGCGCAACGGCGAAATAGTGAACGACGAAACCTTGCCCATACTGGCCCGGATGTCGGTGGCTCAGGCAGAAGCCGGCTTCGATATGCTGGGTCCCTCCGACATGATGGACGGCCGGGTGGGTTATATCCGCCAGGCGCTGGACGATCAGGGCTTTACCAAAACGGGCATACTGGCCTACACCGCCAAATATGCGAGCGCCTTTTATGGCCCCTTCCGCGACGCATTGGACTCGGCGCCCAAAAGCGGCGATAAAAAAACCTATCAGATGAACCCGGCCAACAAACGCGAGGCCCTCACCGAAGCCGACCTCGACGCCGCCGAAGGCGCCGATATGCTGATGGTAAAACCTGCCCTGCATTATCTCGACGTCATCCACCTGCTCAAGGAAAATTACCAACTGCCCATTGCCGCCTATCACGTCAGCGGCGAATGTGCCATGCTGCGCGCAGCCTGCAACAACGGCTGGCTCGACTTCGAGCGCGCCATGCCCGAAACCCTGCTCGGCATTCGCCGCGCCGGCGCCGACGTGATCCTGACCTATTTTGCAAAGGAATTTGCCCAACGCTTCCCGGGAGGGATATGATTTGTTGATTTGTTGATTTGTTGATTTGAGGGCCCTGCTCGTGGTCGCTCAAATCAACAAATCAACATCAATACACCTTCTCCCCCTGTTCCAGCCAGACGCCCCAGGTTTTATCGTAGGCGTGTACGGCATTGGTACGACCTTTTTCATTGTACACCGGAAATCCCTGATTTACCCATTCGAAAATGCCGCCGTAAAGGTTGGCGACACGGGTAAAACCCGCCGCCAGCAATTGCTCCGATACCTTTTCGCTGCGGTAACCGACCGAGCAGTACACGACGATCCGGCTGTTTTTGTCGAGTGGGGGAAGCCGGGCAACGGAAAACGAATCGTAGCCCGCGTGGATGGCACTTTTCAAATGACTGACCTGATACTCCCGTATTTCGCGGGCATCAAGAAAAACGATGGAAGCGCTGTCGCGCGCGGCAGCGGATACGCTGATCTCCGGCACACTGTGCCGCAGCAAACCCTTTAACATCAGGCGGAAGGCGCCGCTTTTAACCTGGCTGTAGCCGGCCAGTGCGAGAAGCAACAGGCCGGCTACCATGATTCCTCTTTTTTTCATAAACACGTTGGTTTTCCGTGCGTCCATGTAAAATTCGGAATAATACGCCAAGGTATAACACCGTAGCGGTCTGATTGGAAACGTTTTGGCGCGCAAAGGGGCCAAAACAAATGAGAAGGGGGGAATACGGGAATAAATACTGAAGGCGCGGCGGGGGCCCTGTGGATGAAAAAAATCCTACTGCCAGAAGGGAAGCAGTAGGAAAATCAAAACATACTATGAGAAAACTGGGACGAAGATAAAATGCCCGCGCCGGAGCCGAAAAAACCATTTACGGAACGGCGGAAATTATGAGGGAACGGTAGCTAACCGTGAAACAAAGCCGCGATCGACTTATGCTCCACCGTATTTCGGATGGCGCGGGAGAAAAGTTTCGCGGTGGACAATACTTTAATTTTTGATGATTCCCGATGCAGGGGAATGGTATCACAAACGATCAGTTCGTGCAGGAGGGAATTTTCAATGTTTTCATACGCCTTTCCGGAC
>CALEYM010000055.1 GCA_937926185.1 uncultured Bacteroidota bacterium
ACCGTGTCCGCCGGCAGTCTCGGCAGCCCTAATGCCCTGGGTCTGCACGACATGAGCGGCAACGTATGGGAATGGTGCTGGGACTGGTACGATGGAAAACAGTATGAAAAGGATGCGAATGGGGCGTATAATCCGACAGGAGCCGGCAGCGGTCAATACCGTGTGGTCCGGGGCGGGTCGTGGGGCTACAATCCTGGCGGTTGCCGGGCGGCGGACCGGAGCGGCTGGTACCCGCTCGGCAGGGGCCTCAACTTCGGTTTTCGGGTTGCGCGGCACTAACCCTTTGCGCTTTTACCCTTTTTCTTTTATCTTTTTTCTTTTTGATCCGGCGCGCAGCGCCGAATTTTTTTTGAAAAAGCCGGGGAGGACGTTCTCCCGATCGCTCGGGATACCAGCCCCCGCCCGGCTGTCGATGTGTTCGCCATCCCGCAAACTCTGGATGGTCGGGATAAGTCTCGCACTAAAAAGGCACGCTTGCCGCTCCCGGATGGGCCGCGGCAATTCTGGCCGGAATTGAATTAGTCCCGCGCAACCCGAAAACCGATGTTGTTGTTCCTGTTGTTCGGGTTCCTGTTGTTCCGGTTCGCCGCGCGGCAATTGTTAGGATTGTTGTTCCACGACCCGCCCCGGACCACACGGACACAGACTTACCCACCGGGGGCAAAAGTAATCACTTCAGGCTTTTGAGCCAACCCCCAACTATGCGGCCGATTTCGTCGATACGTTCGGAATAATCTTTATACCGCAGGGAGTTGTAGTGCCCGCACTCGTAAACCAGCCGGTAGTAGTGGCGAAGTGTTTCCAGCTGTATATTCACGCGGTTCAGCACCGGTTTCTTTTCGTCCGGGGGTAAAAAATATGCCTCGATGAGCAATTCCATCAGGTCGGCAAAATAAGCAGTTGGGACAATTTGCTCCTGGCCGCCGACCGGGCTGCCGAAGGCAGGCGCTTTGACAAAAATGTCGCTGCTTTTAATTTTCGGAAAGAAAGCGGTATTTTTCAGTTACAGCGCGAACTTCAATCCAAAACCTACGCCCCGGGCCCGTACACCACTTTTTATGTGTACGACCCCAAGCAGCGTTTGATCAGCGCGGCGCCGTTTCGCGACCGGGTGGTTCACCATGCCCTGTGCAACGTGATCGAGCCTGTTTTTGAAAAAACTTTCATTCACGACTCCTACGCCAACCGTCTCGGCAAAGGCACGCACCTGGCTATCGAACGGTTTCAGCACTTCGCCCGGCGGTATCGGTATGTGCTCAAATGCGATATCCGGAAATTTTTTCCGAGTATCGATCATGAAATACTGAAGCGGGAGTTGCGCTGGAAAATCGCTTGTCCCGACACGTTGTGGCTGATCGACCGGATCATCGACGCCTCCAATCCGCAGGAGCCACACATAGTGTGGTTTCCGGGCGACGACTTGCTTACGCCGGCGGAGCGACGGAGGGGCCTGCCCATCGGGAATCTGACCAGCCAGTTCTGGGCAAATGTCTATCTTAACCGCTTCGATCATTTTGTCAAGGAAACCCTCCGGGCAACAGGTTATATTCGCTACGTAGACGATTTTGTTCTGTTCAGCGACTCGCCCGCACAGTTAATGGCCTGGAAAGAAGCCATCGCGGCTTATCTGTCCGGTTTGAGATTGTTGTTGCATCCAAAGAAATGCCATATCCACCGCTGCGAGCGGGGCGTTCCGTTTCTGGGCTTCCGCGTATGGCCGTATTACCGGGTGGTGAAAAAAGAAAACATGCGCCGGTACCGCCGGTATTTGACCGGGAAGACAGCAGCCGTGCTGAAGCGCCGAATGCACCCCGATACGCTGGAGGCCGGGTTGAATAGTTGGTTGGGTCATGCGCGGTTCGGACAATGCATGCGTTTGGTTTACAATGTATATTGGGGGTTGAACGGAGGCGGTATTCCGGTTTTCGTGCATCCGCGCGGGTCGTGGCGGGTGTTATTGCCCTGGCGCGGTCGCGCTACTCGTCCGACGAATTTGTCGTCGGACGAGTAATGCGAAAACGGGGCGGGTTCCGGGCAGCAAGGGCGTTCATTCGTCCGACGACGGATTCGTCGGACGATCGTAGCACACGATCGTGTTACATCGTCCGACGACGAATTCGTCGGACGAATAAGAAGAAAATAATTTTTAAACTTTGCTGTTATGGAATTTAATGCCAACCACCTGTATCATGTTTACAATCATGGAAACAACCGGGAACCGTTGTTTTTCAATTCGGGCAACTATTTGTACTTTCTGGAAAAAGTAAATCGGCACGTCAAGCCGTTTTGCCATATCCTTGCCTGGTGCCTGATGCCGAATCACTTTCATTTTCTGATAGGCACGGACAGTCGCTCTATCGCCATGCGCCGTGTGGGTAATGTTGAAATGTCTGAATTGAGCAATGGATTTCGGATACTTGAGAGCAGTTATACCAAAGGTGTCAATCGGCAGCAAAACCGTTCGGGTTCACTTTTTCGCCAGCATACCAAGGCCAAATGCCTGACTGATGAAGCATTTGATTTCTTGGCAGAACCCTCGGCATTAGCGCCTGATTTCTTCAACCCATATCCGCTCGTTTGTTTTCATTATATTCATCAAAATCCTGAAAGAGCCGGGCTGGTTGTAAACGGGACTGATTGGGAGTATTCTTCCTTGCGCGATTATCTCGGCCTTCGGGGCGGGAAATTGTGCAATTTTGATCTTGCCCGTCGTTGGGTTGGGGCGCCGCTTGACAATATGGGGAGGGTTCATCCGGTTGACCTGGAGGAGGAAAAGATTACGCGCTTGTATTGAACCGACATCCCTCGTCCGACGAATTCGTCGTCGGACGAGTAAGATTTGCTGGCGGGGTTAGGGCTATTGCCTGGGTTGTATTCGTCCGACGACAAATTCGTCGGACGAGCGTTAAGGTCTCCGCACCTCGTTCTGCAACAACAACGTATTCTCCCCGAAATACTCCTTAAACGCCAGCGCAAACGTGCCGGCACTTGAAAATCCGACCAGTTCGGAAATAGCCCGCGGGGTGCCGGCGCGTTTTTCGAGCAGGGCTTTGGCTTTTTCCAGGCGCATTTCCCGGATCAGTTGCATAGGTTCCTTGCCGGTGAGCACGTGCAGTTTTTTGAAATAGTGCTGCCGGTTCATCTGCATTTTGCGGGCCAGTTCGTCGGCCATAAAATCGGGGTCGGACAGATTTTGTTCGATGATCTCCACCGAACGGCTCAGGAAGGGGTCGTCGAGCGCAATGCGGTTTTCTGAAAAAAAGAGGTGCAGGAAGCGGGCAAAATGTTCGTGTTTTTCCTTGCGGGCGTCGAGCAGGCGGCTTACTTCCCCTTCGAAATCCTTGTTCAGCACGGGGCGGTTGAACCAGGCGTCGGCGCCGGCGCGCAGGGCGTCGAGTTTGCCCTCGTTGCCGTGGTGTTCGGTCAGCAGGATGATCGGAATATGGTTGGTGCGCTCGGAAAGTTTGATCTGCCGGGTGATGTCGATACCGGTTTTGCCGTTGAGTACGGCGTCGCAGACGATCAGGTCGGGTAGCAGGTTCGAAGCCATATTCAGGCCTTCGGCGGGTGTGCCGGCAGTTTCCACTTCAAAGCGATCGGACAGCAGGGATTTGAGGTACAATACAATTTGGCGGTTAGGCTCGATGAGCAGTGCTGTTTTTTCGCGTGGCTGCTGATCCGGAAGAAAATAACTGGTTCGTTCGTAGGGGGTGGCTGCTGTTTCAGCGGCAGCAACCGGCGCGATAGGGTCCGCCAGGGTAGAGGCGAAACGATCGGAACGCAGAAATTCCAGTTCCAGGTCTTTTTTGGCCAGGCGTTTGCGCCAGCGGGCGGCTGATTTCATATTGGCGAATAGCAGACCAATAAAAACCAGCATAAAGGCGCCGCCCAGCATAAAGGCGCGCTCGCGTTCGAGCCGGAAATAACGGTCGCGTTCGGCCAGCTCGATTTGCCGCAGCGCCACAAGGGAGTCGCGCTGTAGTTGAGCCTGGCGCAGCGCCAGCCGGCGGTCGCGGTCGGCGAGGGAGTCTTTAGCCACGGCCAGCAATTGCTGACAGGCAAGGGCCTGGGTGGGTTGTTCCCATTCGTTAAAAGCTATGACGAGCACTTCCAGCAACTGCGCCCGGGTTTCCGGATTGTTATCGCGCCGGGCATCGCGCACGGCATCGGCTAAAAAAATCCGGGCGCTTTTTTCGTCTTCATTGTGCCGGTAAATGCCGGAAAGTACGGGAACCGCGTTGGCTGGAATCAGAAATTGCAGGCGTTTCAGATAAGCCCGGAAGTTTTCCGATTCCACCTGGGCTTGTTCGTAATTGCCCGCCTGTGATAACTCGCGCAGTAATTTCAGATAACCATCCAGGGAGTCCGTACGCGTCTGGGCCGTCAGCGGCATGGCGCCGGCGGCGAAAATCAGTAAGAGGCAACAACGGACGAGGCAGTGCATAGTAATCCGGTTTCCGGTCTTTACAAAATAATTTTCACAAATGTAGACTATCAAATCCAACTATCAGAACTACAACTTGTTACTTTTGAATCTTTTAACGCATAAAAGATGGAGTCACAGGCTGGTAAATTTCAAATTTCAACCGATCCGACCCATTATGCAACCTTCGCCTGCCTTGCCGACGTCTTTATACTGGAAAACCACCCTGGTTTTAAACCTTTAGCCCGTCCAGAACGTTGGATGGAACGGCATAACCGCCGGGTTTATTTGGATTAAATGTGACAAAAATCATACCTATTCAAGGGGTATAATACCCTAAATTTGCAGCAAAATATTTTTTTATGAAACGTTCCCATATCATTGCCGTTGCCGTGGTGGCTGTTGCCATCGGCATTTTGATTTCTGCCAGTAAAGACGTGACTACTTATGCCAACTTTGCCCAGGCAGCGCAAAACGGCGAGCGGGTGAAACTGGTCGGGCAATTGGTGAAAGAACGCCCGGTGGAATACAACCCGGAAAAAGACCCGAACTACCTGGCTTTTTACCTGAAAGATGATGCCGGCGAAGTCCGCCGCGTCGTGCTCCGTGCGGGAAAGCCGCAGGATTTCGAGCGTTCCGAACAAATTGTACTGACCGGTCAAATGCAGGGTGAAACCTTCGAGGCCGCCGACATGCTGCTCAAATGCCCCTCCAAGTATAAGGATCAGGAGGTGTATGTGCGCTCGGAAAAAGGCTGACGACTTTTGACTTACGACTTACGACTTTTGACTTACGACTTACGACTTTTGACTTACGACTCGCGGTAAAGCATGGCCGCCTTTTCTCTTTCTCTAATGGCGTAATGACACACCAATGACCCAATGACGAACTGACCCAATGACGAAACACCCCAATGACGAAACACCCCAATGACGATCTTCTGCTATGCAATATATTGGTGAGCATCTTTTGCCGGGCCAACTGGGCCATTTTTTTATTGTCTTGTCTTTTGTGGCCGCCGCCCTGTCGGGCATCGCTTATTTTTGGGCGACGCGACGCCGTGAAACGGCCGGCTTTGAGGGTTGGCGCAACCTGGGCCGGTTCTCTTTTATCCTGCACGGCCTGGCGACGCTCGGCGTGATCGGGAGTTTGTTTTTTATCCTGACACAAAAATACTACGAGTATCAGTACGCCTGGGCCAATGTATCGGATGACCTGCCGTTCGAATATACCTTCTCAGCCTTTTGGAAAGAACAGCAGGGCAGTTTTTTGCTCTGGAGTTTCTGGCACATCGCGCTGGGGTTGGTACTGATCCTGCGGGCCGGTAAATGGGAAACGCCGGTAATGGCAGTGATGGCGCTGGCCGAAACGATCATCGCTTCCATGATCCTGGGCCTTTATTTCGGCGATTTCCGGCTGGGCGCCAATCCTTTCGACCTGCTGCGCGACACCATGGATGCGCCTATTTTTGCGCAGGCCGATTATTTGTCGAAAATACAGGGCAGCGGCCTCAATCCGCTGCTGCAAAACTACTGGATGACCATCCATCCGCCCACGCTGTTCCTCGGGTTCGCCTCTACTATCGTGCCCTTTGCTTATGCCATAGCGGGTTTGTGGACGCGCGACCACAAGGACTGGCTGAGGCCGGCGCTTCCCTGGGCACTGTTTTCCGGCGCCATCCTCGGCACCGGCATCCTGATGGGCGGCGCCTGGGCTTATCAGGCCTTGTCTTTTGGCGGCTACTGGGCCTGGGACCCCGTGGAAAACACTTCGCTGGTACCCTGGATCACGCTGGTGGCCGGCATCCACGCCAATCTGGTGGCGCGCTCCACGGGCTATTCGATCCGGAGCGCCTACGCGTTCTATTTAATGAGTTTTATCCTTATTTTATATTCCACTTACCTGACCCGAAGCGGTATATTGGGCGATTCTTCCGTGCATGCATTCACCGAGATGGGGCTGGGCATTCAATTGTTGCTGTTTATCGGGGTATTTACAGTCCTCGCAGCCTGGCTTTGGCTGGCCCGGCGGAAGGACGTGCCGGCCATCGCCAAAGAAGAAGCCGCCGCTTCGCGAGAGTTCTGGATGTTTATCGGCGCGTTGGTGCTGTTTTTTTCAGCGGTGCTGATCACGGGCGCCACTTCTCTTCCGGTTTGGAACAAAATCGTGCAGGCCTTTAACCCCGATTACGTGGGCGCGGCGCTCAAAGACCCCGTGGCGCACCACAACCGGTATCAACTCTGGATCGCGGTATTTATCGGCTTGTTGTCCGGCACGGCGCAATGGATGCGGTACGGCGAGCGCAACTGGCAGGCCTGGGCGAAAAAATTCGTCCGGCATATCGTCATTGCCGGCGTAGCCGCCGCGGCGCTGACGGCGCTGAATGCCCTGTGGCTCAATATCCAGGCATGGCAGTTTTTTGTTATGTTGTTCGCCGGGATGTTTACCCTCGCGGCCAACGTGGATTATATTATCACCTTTTTGAAAGGCAACCTGAAACAGGCCGCTTCGGCTTTGTCGCACATTGGATTCGGTATCCTGGTTTTAGGTATCCTGGGCACCGGACTGAATAAAGAGTGGATTTCATCGAATCCGTTTGCGATGGAAGGTTTGATCGAAGGCATGGGCAACGAAGAGATGAACAAGAACATCCTGTTGCTCAAACAATCGGCCCTGCCCATGCGCGGCGGTTTCGAGGCCACTTACGAGCGTGATACGGTGGAGCGCCAAACGCGCACCTTTGCCGTGCGGTTTAAAAAAATGAACGAACAGGGCGGCTATACGGGCGAAGAATTTGTGTTGTACCCCAACGTGATGTACGACCGCGAATTCAGCAAAGTAGTGGCCTCCAATCCTTCGACGAAACATTACCTCACACACGACATTTTTACGCACGTATCCTCTTTGCCCAAAGCCGAGCTGGACCCCGAATTTGCCAAACAACAGGAGGACAGCCTGCGTTTTGAAAGCTACGAGGCCGCGGTGGGCGATACCATTTTTACAAAAAAACACTGCCTCGTGGTGGAAGGCTACACCAAACAGCCTAAACATCCGGAATACAAACCTGAAAAAGGCGACTTGGCCTTTGGGTTGCAACTCCGGGCCTACGCCCTCCAGGACACACAAGGCTACGCGGCGGAACCGATGTTGTACCTTCGGCCGCGCCGCGGCGGATTTACCCTGCCGGCAAACGTCGGTGAATTGCAACTGCGCGTGCGCCTCAACGAAGCCTCCATGAACCAGTGGATGGCGATGGAACAAGACCTGAAATTCACGGCTTTCCCAATGAAAGAAGGTGGGACGGTCGATTTTCAGGGCTATAAAATTCATTTCACGAAAGCCAACCGGGAGATCAATCATCCGAATTACGCGCCCGAACCCAACGATATCGCCGTGGCAGCCGACCTGGAGATCACGGCGCCCGATGGCCGTAAAGCCAAAGCCAGCCCGCTTTACCTCATTCGCGACAGCCAGCCCTTCAGTCTGCGCGACGAAGCGCCCGAATTCGGCCTGCATTTTCAGTTCGAGAACATCGACCCGAAAACGGCGACGCTGACGATCAGTGTGGCCAAAGCTGCCGGCGAATTGCGCAAAATACCCGTTGAAATTGCCGAAAATGCCCCGCGATCCGACTATATCGTACTCGAAGCCATCGTTTTTCCCGGTATCAACCTGGTGTGGGGCGGTTCCATCCTGATGCTGTTCGGTCTTGCATTGGGCATGTGGCGGCGGCTCTATCCGCAAAAATGAAAATGATCCTGATATGCCTTTGCCGATTGAGCAGATACGCGC
This sequence comes from uncultured Bacteroidota bacterium, assembly GCA_937926185.1. Taxonomy (GTDB): domain Bacteria; phylum Bacteroidota; class Bacteroidia; order Chitinophagales; family Saprospiraceae; genus M3007. The sequence continues at coordinate 8,216 of CALEYM010000055.1, forward strand.
TGTTCCTACGCGTTATCTGGCGTTTTTAATACTCCTGTTATTTCTCCCTGCCCACCTGATCAACCTCGGCCTGGCGCCGTTCAATGGCGACGAGGCCATCCGTTCGCTCGTGGCGCTGGAAATGGACTTGTCGGGCAATTATATCGCCCCGACAATGCACGGCGCGCCGTATATCAACAAACCGCCCCTGTTCAACTGGATATTGCTGGCGTTTTTCAAATTGTTCGGGTATTTCGGCGAATACCCGGCGCGGACGGCCACCGTGTTTTTTCTGGGCGCTTACGCCTGGGCAGTATTCCGGTTTACCCGCAGGGAATTCGGATTTGAATTCGCTTTTTTGTCGGCATTGATGGTGGTGACCGCGGGCCGTTTTCTGCTTTACGACTCCATGCTGGGCCTGATCGACACCACTTTTTCCGCGGGGATCTACACCCTTTTTTTGTGTTTCTG
>CALEYM010000056.1 GCA_937926185.1 uncultured Bacteroidota bacterium
TTTAGAAGGGTTTAGAAGGGTTTAGAAGGGTTTAGAAGGGTTTAGAAGGGTTTAGAAGGGTTTAGTTAAATCACTCAATCACTCAATCACTCAATCACTCAATGATCCTCGCACCCGACGGGCATTTCCTGGGTCAGGTAGAGGTCGATCTGTTCGCCGACACGCATGGTGCCGTTAATGGTGTAATCGGGGGTTTGTTTCCAGACATAGGCTGTTTCTTTATGGACGACCGAGGCGTCGGTACTGACGGTGCCTACGTTGAGATTGCTGCTGGTAATGAGAAACATGGCGGCGTCGTAGGTTTGGCAAATACAATTGGGTATGCCGACGGTCATGGTCACCTGTTCGCTGACGACAAAATCGATGGTGGCGCCCATTTCAACTTTATACGTCCCCCTGCGGATCAGGTCGGTGATGGTATCGCCGCGGTGCAGCACGGCGATAATGGTGTTGGGTTCGGCGGGGTCGGCCACTCGGGCGAGGATGCGGGGTTTGAGGCCCAGGCGGCTGCATTTGCGGCTGTACAGGTCGTAGTCGTCGCTGCCGGCCAGGTCGGGCAGGGTGACGATATCGGGGTTGTTTTTTGCTATGGTAAAATAAATCGTCCGGCCTTCCTTGACCTGGCTTTCCGGCGCGGGATTTTGTTGCAGGATCATACCCGGCAGTTTGCCCGGCACATACGCCGAATCGTTGACCACCACGTTGAAATCGCGCTGGCGGGCTTTTCGCGCGGCTTCCTGGATACTCATGCCCACGTAGCCGGGCACCTGCAGACTTTCGCCGTGATTGGTATAACATTTTAACCACCAGAAGGTCAGCAAAAACAGTCCGGCGAACGCGCCCATCAGGCCCAGGCAGTTTTTAACCACCAGCGGCGCTGTCAAAAAACAATACAGTTCGAAGCCGATGCGGCGGATTTTCAACCAAATTTTTTGCATCATAAGGATAACGGTGAAACGGCAAACCGGCGGGATAATTTGACAGTTTGGGTAAAAAGACAGGCAAAAGTAGGATAGTCTGACGAACACCGTCCACCTTTTCCGGCACTTTTCTTTTCTTTGCCGCATGTACGAAAATCCACGACTCCTGCTCGATTCTTCCAATCCGCCCGAACCGGGCCAGATCGTCTGGCGCAGCCCGAGCAACCTGGCGATCATCAAATACTGGGGTAAACACGGCGTTCAATTACCGCGCAACCCCTCGCTGAGTTTCACGCTCTCGGCTTCCTGTACCGATACCGCCCTGGCCTACGAATTCCGGGAAGACGCGGACAACCACATCGAACTGGATTTTTTATTCCACGGCGAGGAGAACGAGGCGTTCAAAGCCAAAACGCTGGCATACCTGGACAGCTTGTTGCCGCAATTTCCATTTTTGAAACAATTAAAATTAAAAATACAAACCGGCAATTCGTTTCCGCATTCCGCCGGAATTGCCTCCTCGGCGTCGGCCATGTCGGCCCTGGCGCTGTGCCTGTGTTCGCTGGAAGACGCGCTGTTCGGCACCCTGCCCGATCCCGAAGCGTTCGATCGCAAGGCTTCCTGGCTGGCCCGGCTGGGCAGCGGCAGCGCCTGTCGCTCCATCTTTCCGCATGCGGCCGTTTGGGGCGCTACGCCCTCGGTGCCCGGCTCGTCGGATGAGTACGCCGTGCCCGCCGGCGAGCTGCTGCACCCCGCGTTCAAGGATTTTCACGACGATATCCTGATCGTCAGCACCCGCGAAAAATCGGTGAGCAGCCGCGCCGGCCACGCCCTGATGGAAGGAAACCCTTATGCCGAGCCGCGATACGTGCAGGCAAAAAACCGGCTGGAGCGGCTCCTGGAAGCCCTGCGCCGGGGCGACCTGGAGGAATTTGGCAAAATCGCCGAAGACGAAGCCCTCGCGCTGCACGCCCTGATGATGTGCAGCAACCCCTCGTACATGCTCCTGGAACCCGGCACCGTGGCCCTGATCCAAAAAATACGCGCCTGGCGCGCCGACACCAAACACCCCGTGTACTTCAGCCTCGACGCTGGCCCCAATATCCACCTGCTCTATCCCGGCGATATCGTGGCCGAAGTACGCGGCTGGATCGAAGAGGAACTGAAGGAACACTGCGTCGACGGGTGGTTCATACAGGATTGGGTGGGGGAGGGGCCGGAGGAGATGTAGGATTGCGGATTACCTGCATCAGTGGAGCTGTACGGCGCTATTTACAATCCGATACGCCCTTCCCGGTACCGTTTCAGGAGTTCGCCCCTGGAGTTGATATGCAGCTTGGCATAGATATTTTTAACGTGATAACGTACGCCGTTCAGGGTGATATTGATGGTGTCGGCCACTTCCTGATAGGAGAAACCGTCGATCAGCAGCCGGCTGATCTTCAACTCCTGTTCGGACAATGATTCGGGTTGTTTTTGGTTGGTACGCGGTTGAAAATAGGTAAGAATTCGCCGCGCGACCGAGGGGGTGAGGGCGCATCCGCCGTTGGTTTCAATATCCAGTATTGAAGCGGCTAATTTTTCCAGGTTGCCTTCTTTTAGCAGGTAGCCGTTGGCGCCGGCGCAAATACATTTGAAAATAGTGTCGTAATCGTTTACCACTGTGTGCATGACGATCTCTGCATCGGGCAGCAGGCGCCGGACGACAGGTATGCCATCGAGGCCGGAAATTTCAGGCAGGTTGATGTCGAGCAACACGACGTTGATCTGCATAAAATCGCGGAAGAATTGCTGGAAGCGGGGAATGGATTCGACGACGAGGATACAATTGATGCGGTCGTTTTTGGCGAAAAACTCTGTCAGTTCCTCGCGAAGCATGGGATCGTCTTCAATAATGGCAAGATGGATCATGGTTGTTTATTTGAAAATTTTTGGAAAGATCAGCGTAATGCCTTGGCCTGTTGGGGTGGCGCTTGTTTCCACGATTTTGCCGTTGATCTGCTGCAGGCGGCGTTCGATGCTGGCCAGACCCTGTTGAGTCGACAAGATAAAGGCCGGATATTCCGGGACAGGGAGATATTCGTTGGCGAGGCTGACAACCAACCTGTCGCCATCCTGCATCCGGAGCTGTATAACGATCTTGCGTGGATTAGCGTGTTTGATCATATTGGTGAGTATTTCCTGATAGATCAACATGACATGATACCGGATTTTCGGGTTGATCTCCCGGTCGGGCACAGGATCGGGCGCCTCAAAAACGTATTGAATACCCAGGGGATACAGGTAGTCGCCGGCAAAATCCTGCATTCGGGAAAGCAGGTTGGACAGCCGGTCTTTTCCGGGATCGACACTCCAGATCATGGTATGCAACGAGCGCAACGTGTCGCGGCTCACATGTTTTAGTTTTTGCAGAGTCAGATCATTTGTTGACTGGGTGGCGCTTTGGGGCATTTCTCTTGCTGCTTTCTGGGCAAGAATGCTCAGTATATTCAGTTTATTGCCGATATCGTCGTGCAGATCGTCGGCAATTTGCCGGCGAATAATCTGTTCTTTCCGCATTTCCCAAAGCAGGTACCGGTAAGTAGCCCAAGCTGCGAGGGCCAGCGCGGCAAGCAGCAAAGCCCTGAACAGCCAGGTTTCGTAAAAAGGGGTTTGGATATGCAACATTACCTGCGCGGGCGGCCCAAGATGGCCGCTGGCTGCGATAGCCTGCGCCTCGAAGGTGTACTCCCCGGGGGCCAATTTGAAAAATTTGATCTCGCTTTCGCCGCTGGTGTAATTCCACAGGCCGGAAGCGCCCAGGAGCCGGTAGCGGAAGCGCGTTTTGTCGGGGCGTACAAAATTGTCGGAACCCAGCAGGAATTCTACATACTGCGGGTAGGGCGGCAATTGGATTATTCCGCTGTTCAGCGGCAACATCAACAGCGAGTCGGCATCGCTGTCGTAGACGCGGAGGTGCGTGATCAGGGTTTGATAGCGGTAATTGCCGGGGTGGAGCGAATCCGGGTGGAACCAGATCAGGCCGTTTACGCCCCCGAACAACAGACTGCCGTCGGGAAAGCGGGCGCTGGCCGCCGAATTGAACTCGTTGCCCGGGAATCCGTCTTCTTCGCGGTAATTGTGCGTCAGACCCGAACGGACATCCAGCCTCGACAGGCCGTCGTGGGTGCTGATCCACATCACCTGATCCCCGTGGCTGCCTTCTATCCGGCAGGTAAAATCATGGCAAAGTCCGTTGCTGGTATCGAACCAATCCCAGCCACCGCTGCGCTTGTTGTAGCAAGCCACCCCCTTGCCTTTTGTCGCCACCCAGATCCGGTCGTGGCGGTCGGCGTAAATATGGGATACGAACACGCCCGGAAGCAGGGTGTCCCAGGTAAACCCACGCGCGCGTGGGTCGTACCGGATTCGGTACAAGCCGTTTTCGGCGCCTGCCCAGACGCTCGAATCCGGATCGGCATATAAGGCCCTGACGTAAGGCGCCCGGAACGCCCGTTTGCGCGTAGCGTCTTTCAGGAGTTGGAATGCCAGGGGCGTATCGGGTGTGCTCCAGATCAGATCAAAGTACGTGCCGGCCCAGATATTGCCGTGTGCATCGCGACACAGCGCCAATATCTGGCCGGACACAACGCCCGCCTGCTTGCCAGGACGCAGGGGCAGGCGACTCACTCCGCCGGTGGATTTGTTCCAGAGTAACGCGCCTTTCGGTCGCTCCAGTCCGAGCAGCCAGGTGTCGCCGTCGAGGTGAAGGAAGCTCCAAACCGTGAACAGATCGGTACGTTTTTCAACCTGGTCTTTGAACCGGGAGCCGGAATAAAAACCGGTGTAGGAGCCAGCCCACCAGTTGCCCAGGCTATCGGTAAGAATACCGCGAATTTCTTCTCCGGTCAACGCTTCGATCACACGGAATCCGGGCTTTTTTTTTCTCAGGATAAAAAGCCCCAGCGAGGTGCCGAACACCTCATGGCCGGTATGCAGGCGTCTGTAGCAGTAAATCACCGGTTTTTGTTTCAGCATCCGGTCGACGGCGTCCACTGCGGGCAACCATGTTGTCAGCGTTCGCAGGGTGTCCGGGTATTTGGAGAGTTGCCCGCTACCATCCAGCAGATACAGGTTGCGGGCATGGTCCCATCCGGCAAAACCGCCGTCATGGGCAGTAATGAATTGTAAAATGCCGTTGACCGGCGTCGGTTTTCTGCCTGTTACCGGTATTTTTATCCCTTCAAGACGGCCTTCGGTTGCGCGATAAATGAAATTTTCGTGATGTAATAACCAGGCCACGCCCGGAAGCTCATTGCCCGCGAACAAGCGGGGTATGTTGTTTTTATCCAGGTTCAGAGAGGCAATCGAAGTCCAGGGTTGCACGATCCAGGTACCGGAATTGCCGGGGCGAAGCCTGAATAAGCGGCGGCGTCCGAGCGCCAGCAGCGATCCGTCGGCGTATTGCTCAACCTGGAATAAATGGCGCATCAGCGAATCCGGCAACCCCAGCGGTTCAGGAGTAACGATCCGGCGGGTTTCCGTATCGAGCAGACAGGAGCCGCCGCGTGTGGCTATCCACAGCAAATGCCGCGATCCCGACCGGATGAATTCCAGGTCGGTAATAAATCCTTCCAGCAGGCGCTCGCGCGTGTTATCCGTACCGGTAACCCGGAAGCCATCGAAACTGTACAGGCCGGATTGGGTGCCGATCCATAAAAGTCCCCGCTGATCCACACAAACCGAGGTAATGATCTGGTTGCGCAATCCATTCTGAATACTGACCCGGCGGATATCATAACCGGCATCCTCCAGCGGCGCCTGCGGGAAGCAGGGCGTGTTGTAGCATAAAAGGGCCACCGCCGTCGCCCGGAACGGCGCAACCCAACGATGACAGGACCAGGCAGGAAGCATGTACGGATTAGTCAATTTAAATTCGACGCGGCGAATATAGCAAAATTTCAGGTTTGGCGTCTGTCGTTTGACCGGCTGCCAGCTACATAAATATGTAGTTGGCGGAACGATTTATATTTGCCTGCATCTTTTTCAATATCCGGCATTATTTTTACCTCTACTTTCTCCGCATAATCTTCCCCGGTTTGTTTACCGGTTTAATCTGGCGCCATTACAGAGTTCCCTCGACTCGCAGACTGGTTTTTTATCATGAAAAGCTATGAACGATCTCGCAGATCTCATTGATTTTATTCAAAAAACAAAGTTCAAGTCGAACACCCTGCTGGAAGCGCTGGTCAGGCCCGGTTCCCAATTGGGCAAATTGTACCATGTCATTGCCCAGGAGCAAATCCATTCCGACCACGATTTGCTGGCGCTGTTCCCCGAACTGGATGGGGATATTGGCAAGCTCACGGTGCTAAAAAACCGGCTGAAAAACCGCCTTTGCGACGCGGTATTCCTGCTCGATTTCAGGGAAGAAAGCCACCCCGACCGGCAGACCGCCTTCGTGGAATGTTTGAAAAAATGGAGCTCGGCCATGATCCTGATCACCAAAAACATCCGAAGTATCGGGGTCAAACAACTGGAAAACCTGCTCCGGCACACGCTCCATTTTGAGTTCACCGAGCTCAGCATGAATATCATCCGGACGCTCGAACTGTACTATGGCACCATCGAGGGCGATCAGCGAAAATACAACGAACTGGAAACGCAACTTGCCGAACTGGAAGCGCTCTGGCTGGCTGAACGCGAAACCGAGCGCCTGTACAGCGACCTGGTGATCAACTACGTCAATTTTCGCGCCGACAAGCACCTGGCTTCCCTGAAAGCGGAAGAGTATTTCGCGCGGGTGGAACCCCTTATGAACCGCTACAATGCTTTTAAAGTACATTTTTTCGGATATCTGATCCAGACGATCATTTTTGACAGCCGGAACGACTACGCCAGGATGGAGCAGGTGTGCACCCGCGCCATCGAATTCTTCGATCGCAAACAATACACCAGCGGCATGGTGCTCCAGACCTTTTATTATCATATCATCACCTGTTGCCTGTATACCAGGCAATTTGAAAAAGGACAGTTACACGTACGCACCCTTGAAAAAATGCTGGAGGAAAACTCCTTCAACTGGTTCAAACTGCAGGAATTGTACGTGATGATGTCTATGCATACCGGGAATTATGCCGTTGCTGCCAGCACCCTGGGCCGGGTACTGTCCAACCCGCATCTGACTGCCCAGCCTTCGCATATCCTGGAATTCTGGAAAATTGTGGAAGCGTACATACATTACCTGGCGTTAAGCGGAGAGATCGGCAGCAGCGAAATGATCCTGACGCCTACCGGTTTCAAAATCAGCCGTTTTCTCAACGAGGTACCGCTGTTATCAAAAGACAAACGCGGCATGAACATCGCCATCCAAATCATCCAGTTTCTGTTTTACGTGGCACAAGACCGGCAGGAAGAGTGTGAAAACAGGATTGATGCCCTGAATAAATATTGCACCCGTTACCTCACCGATCACAACACCCTCCGAAGCCGGTATTTTATCAAAATGCTGGTACAAATACCGCTAAATGCCTTTGACATGAACAAAGTGCAACAAAAAACTACCGGTATCTTCAAATCGCTGCTCGAAATCCCCTGGCATACCGTCAACCAGCACCGCGAAATCGAAATCGTCCCGTACGAAAGCCTGTGGCCTATGGTTTTGCGTTCCATCGGCAAAGCCGCGGCATCAGGGAAAGCCGGGCTGCCGGAAGGGAGCGACGGACGTTACGACCCTTTTGCACCGGGATCTTCTAAAGACGGGATTGTCGTATTTCCAAAAAAGTACGGAACTCAAACGAACCAGGGGGCCATACTGTAATTATTTATAAAGCGACTATCCGGATAGTCACTATTTACAATATGTTTCCGCCTGGTTGTTAATTATTAAAAAGGGCAGCAACTGAGAACACCCTGTACCGGCTGCCGGGGTGAGCCATATTCATGAAATCTGCCCACCTGCCCCCCGCAAGTGCGTCATCCAATGTTAAATCCATGCAGGCAAACCATGCCGGGGTAAAT
>CALEYM010000057.1 GCA_937926185.1 uncultured Bacteroidota bacterium
CGTTCCCGGGCAGTCTGAGATTTCGATAGAACGCGCGGAAACCGGCTGGGCTGCCGATCAAAACGGAAGGGTAGCGCCCCTGCCCGACGCGGAAATGACGCCCTTGCTCGAAGCCCTGGCAGGCATACGAGGAATCCGACGGGTAAAAACCGGCCAACCGGATTCCCTTGGGTTTACCCCCGGCACACAAGTGAAAGTGCAGATTTTCAGTGGCCGGCAATTGATGGAACATTTTGAACTCGGCCATGAAATAATAACCGAAAATCAATTCGCAACCTATCTGAAGCTACCTGCGCACGAAGGTATTTATCTTGCAGAGGGTCATTTGCGCCGGCTGTTTGCCTGCACTTTGGACGATTTTCGCCCAAAATCGGTGCTGTCGGTTTCCCCCGATTCTGTTCGGAGCATCGGGGTCTGGGAGGCGCAGGCAGATACCGTTATTGTTTTTGAAAAAAATGACTCGTTGCGCCGTTGGACGGCGAAAAACTTCCCTTACAGCCTAAGTAACGATTCGGTACAAAACTGGCTGGGATTGCTTCATCGCCTGAACGGAAGTCCCTTTGCCGATAACTTTGACGAAAGCCAGGAACGCGACACGCGGTTGGCGGCATTTTACCTGAAAACTGCCGGCAACACGGATCTGGCTTTGCAATTTTATTTACTTAAACCGCCCAATATTCCGGAAGACCTGAGCGGCATGCGCGGGCAGCAATGGCAATATTTGCCCATATACGTGATACATTCATCCCAAAATCCGATGAATTATTTTGCAGCCCCCGACACTAACCTGGTTCGATTCCTTTGTTCAGGATGGTGGCCGGCGACTCCGGCGGATAAACAGCACAATTAATTATGGCAAACAATACCTTAATCATCGCCAACTGGGGCAATTATCCAAAAACGCGGGCCGAAATGGCAGCGCCCGGCAGGGTAGAGGAAGTGCGAGATCTGATAAGCGCCCGCGACCGGCTGATTGCCCGGGGCAACGGCAAATGTTATGGCGATGCCGCGCTGAGTCCGTTTATTGTCTCCACGCTCCGCCTGAACCGGGTATTGCATTTCGATGCCGAAAAGGGGATTGTGCATTGCGAAGCCGGCGTTTTACTGGCAAACCTGCTGGATGTGATCGTTCCCGCCGGCTGGTTTTTTCATGTGACGCCCGGTATCAAAAACATAACCGTCGGCGGGGCAATTGCTTGCGACGTACACGGCAAGAACCACCCTGCCAAGGGTTGCTTTTCCAATTGGCTGATCTCTTTAGAACTCATGCGTGCCGATGGAAAAATATTGACGTGTTCACGTACCGAACATCCGAATTTGTTTTGGCAAACCTGCGGTGGAATGGGCTGGACGGGGATCATCCTTTCGGCCAGTTTTCAACTGATGCCACTGCGCAGTATTTTTATGAAGCAAATGGCCGTCCGCGCGGAAAATTTCGAAGAACTATTTACCGCATTTGAACAGCATCAAAACCGTTCTTACGCGGCAGCCTGGGTGGATTGCCTGTCTGAAGAGCCGGCCTTCGGGCGCGGAGTGGTATATTTTGCCGACCACGCTGAACCGGAACGTACGGAAACTCAGCTGGTTTATCCCAACAAGAAAACCAGAAACGTGCCCTTTTACGCACCTTCCTGGTTGCTGAACAAATGGTCGATCCGGGCGCATAATGCCATGCTTTTTTCCCGGGCCCGCGGCGGCCAACAATTGGTTGACCTTGACCGCTATTTTTATCCGCTCGACGGTATCCGAAACTGGAACCGCCTGTATGGCCGGCGCGGTTTTATTCAATACCAGTTTTGTTTGCCCGAAGAGCATAGTTTCGAAGGTATGCGGCGTATTTTGCAAACGATCCGGCGCAGTTCCGATATGCCATTCCTAACTGTACTGAAACGGCATGGAGCCAGGCCGGCGGAGGCGGTACATTCCTTCCCGATCAGGGGATACTCCCTGGCGCTCGATTTTCCGCGCACCCGCGGCATTTTTTCCCTGGTTCGGGAACTGGACGAGTTGGTTTGGCAACACGAGGGGAAAATTTACCTTGCCAAAGACGCCTGCTCGGCGCCACGTATGGGCCGGGTTGATCCGGCGTCCTTTGGAGAACCTAAGTTTTATTCGCTGCTGAAGGCACGATTACTTTCACAAAACGGCGCGACATGAGGGTAGGGGAGAACACCTTATGGAAAATGCTCTTTTGGGGCCTTTTAGCCGCCTACTGCTGGTACTACGCACCTTACGGAATCAATGAAACCGATGGCGGATTTCTTACCGGCCTGGCTTGGCAAGTTATAAGCGGCAAAACATTGTACGTCGATATCATTTATGTGCGACCACCGGTGCCGGTCTGGTTGCGCGCGTTGGAAATGAACGTTATACCCGGCCAGTGGGCCATATTGGGCGAACGCTGGCTTTTTTACGGGAAGGTGGGGCTTTATTCCTGGCTCGGCGCGGCCGTGCTTGTCGCGGGTGCGCAACGGTGGATGTTGGCTGCATTTAGCTTCGTAGTCTCGGCGCATTGTTACCCGCCGGCGGCCTGGCACACAGTGGATGGCATTTTATTGGGCGCTCTGAGTATCTGGCTTTTTTGCAATTGGCGATCCGCGGCAACAGCTGTTCTTTCCGGCTTATGTCTGGCGGGTTGTATGTTGTGCAAACAGTCTTTTTATCCAATGCCGCTCATTTGGGGCTTGCTTTTATTTGTTTATTCACCGCGGAGGCACGGAGGCACGGAGCATATTGAATATCAAACGGTGAATGTGGAATATGGCGGTAGCACGAGGCACCTGGCATCCGGGAAAACAATGGCTATTTTGGCATTCCTCCTGACTTCAGGACTGTTCGTCTGCCATTTAGCCTGGACAAATACTTTTTTCGATTTTTGGCGACTGACGGGTGGCGCAGCTTCAGGCGGGCAGGCCCTGCAGCATGGAGTGTTTGATTATTTGCGTATAAGTCCGCTTGTAGCCATGCCCGGCGCTATACTGTTACCGCCGGCAGTGTGGTGGCTTGCGCGGGCCCGTTTTGCAGGACTCGCTTTTGCCACCTGGTGTGCATTGCTGATCTTTTTAGGCGCATCTTTTGGCTGGACGATTTATCAAAGGCAGGAATTCACCGTCCCTTTCGCCCAAACACGCTTTTTTTTCTGGATCGCGGCCGGCTGGGGCGCTTACCGTTTTTGGACAAAATCATGGGCGCCGCGGCAAACAATTTCCTTTTTTGCTTTACTGGGCCTCGGTTGGTGCGCCTCGGTGAGCTGGGGTTACAATTTGCCCATATTGTTTGCCTTGCCATGGCTGTATGCTGTGCTTGATATTTCCGCGACGCTTTACAGCGCAGTTTTTCGCCAAACCCGGCCATCGTGGTTGCCTGCCCTGGCTCTCGCTGGCCTGCTGGCCTTGTTCCGGATGGGGTATGAGTTTGTATACCGGGATGGCCCGCGGTACGCCATGCAGGTACATTTGGGAGAGATTTTTCCAAAACTGAACGGAATTTACAGCAACAACGAAACGGCCACGCTATACCGCGAACTGCGGGATCTGGCCGGGCGTTACGGCCCAAACTTTAAAACCCTGCCGGCCTTTCCGCAATCTAACTACCTCACGAACACTTATCCGCCTTTGCCGCTGGACTGGGTGGTACATCGCGAAATGCAGACCGGCGCCGGTCAGGTAAAAAAAGTATTGCATCGGCAAAACCCCGTTTTATTTATCGAAAAAAATTACGGCAACCGCCTGAACACCGACCCGGAACTGCAACTGACCATGGAATGCCTGATAAAGGGCAAAATAGTGGAAGAAACAGCACATTTTTGGGTCGTTAGATTTAGTTGATTTGTTGATTTGAATGCCCTGCTCCTGGTCGCTCAAATCAACTAATCAACTAATAACTGATCTTCACGACCGTACGCGTTTCTTCGCGATAGATATTTTCCGGGTGATTGAACCGCACGGTAAGGGATATCTGGTTCGCTGGAATGCCCAGTTTGATGAAATAGGATCGCAACGTTGCCAGCTTCAAGGCGCCGATCTGTTCGAGCGAGAGCTCGGTGAAATTATCCGGGGCGAATTGCCGTTCGATGCTTTTGCCCGATTTATTGTCGACAAGCGTATACGCGGTTATTTCATTGTCCAAGTCGCCGGCATATAGCAGGCCCGGTTTATAATCGATGGTGCTTTCGTCCTCCTGAAGTTCGGTAACAAGATCAATCCAGGCGAGTCGCAGACCTTGTTGTTTTACCTCTTCGATCACCGTGAAGATGTTGGTGGCCAGATTGCGGGCGCCGGTGGTCAGCGCGTAGGCTTCTTCATCGTTGGGAAAACGCAGGATCAGGCTGGTGCGGCCCGGCGTGGTAATGGTTTGGATGGGGAACATATCCGGCGGATTGCCGGGCAGGTTATGCAACCGGGTGGAAAACAATTCCCGCACACAGGCGTCGTCGCCCCTTTGGATACAGGCCAGTTCGTTGATCTCCGGCTTCAGGGCGGTACATTTTTGCAATAAATCGCGTTGGCGGACGCCCAATTCATCCAGATTCAGGGTTGCCTGCCGTTTCAATTCAACGATTGCAGCCAGGTTGCTCCGGCTTTCCTCTGAAATTTTTTCCGACTCGATTTCGGCATTTCGCATGATTTTTTCCGCTTCCAGTCGTTTGGCCTCCAGGGCCTTGACCACGGAAAGCATGTTATTGATCTCGCGTTCGGTTTGTTCCAGCAAAGCGGCGCATTGCCCCGAGGCTAATTCCCGTAGTTTAAGGTTTTCTGCCGAGGCGCTGGCCGAGATAGCATTCCCGATAGCATCCTGCTGTGTTTTGACCGACGAAATCCGAAAATCCAATCCATTTGACAAGGCCTTTGCTTCCTTGTAAGGGCCTTGAAGCAGATCAGGGTTTTCCTTGCGCCGGCT
>CALEYM010000058.1 GCA_937926185.1 uncultured Bacteroidota bacterium
TTATGAGGGTTTATGAGGGTTTATGAGGGTTTATGAGGGTTTATGAGGGTTTAGACCAATGACGTGCATGAATCGGCGGCACAAAAAATAACACAAATTATTCGTTGCCATAAACAACCAGTTCGGCCGGCCTATTGCCGGCCCGGGTATTTTGTTTGCCCTTCAAGAGCTATATCGTAAAAATTTAAAAAGACAGGATCAACAGGATTTTCAGGATTTGATCCATTTATTTTCAACCGTCTAAACCTGTCTGCTCCTGTAAATCCTGTCTGATTTATAACTTCTTATACAGCAGTTCATTCCCAAACCAGCACCTAATGCGGCGCCGGCGAAGAGGTGTCATCAGCCGAAGTATGAGGCCGGCGACATCTCGGAGTAGTTCTGGGTGCCAGTTGGACTGGAGATGTCACCGCTCCTGCGTCGCGATGACACCTGCAACCAAGCCACATTAGAAATTGCTGTTCCCAAACCGGCACACCCAAACGCCTGAACCTCCGCCCTGAACCGCAAATTCATCATTCATCATTCATCATTCATCATTCATCATTCATCATTCATCATTCATCATTCAAATAAATTGCTATGCAAACAAATCGTTTTTATCTGTTCGTCTCCGTGCTCTGCACGGCTTTCGTCCTGCTGGCCCTTGCGCCTGCCGCCGCCCAGGACAAACAACCCGAGTACCCCGGCGGCATGCCCGCCCTGGTCGATTTTATGGTTAAAAACCTGAAATACCCGGAAGCAGCCAAAAAGGAAAATGCCGAGGGTATCGTGATCGTAAAATTCAGGGTAGGCAAAGACGGATCGCTCAGCGGGATCAAAACCGTGTCGGAAGGCAGCATGAATCCGCGGGAAGATTTCGTACGGGAGGCCGTGCGCGTGATCAAAATGATGCCCAAATGGACCCCCGCCGAAGATCAGGGTAAAATTGCGGAGGTGGAAATGGCGCTGCCGGTGCAGTTTAAGTTGGGAGGGGAGAAGAAGCCGTAAATTGTTGATTTGTTGATTTGTTGATTTGAGGGCCCTGCGCTTGGCCGCTCAAATCAACAAATCAACAAATCAACAAATCACTGCCGGATCATCTTGGTCGTTTGCCAGTTTCCGCCTTCGGCCCTGACACGCACGGCATAGAAACCAGCCGGCAGATCGCCGGTCCAGATAGCAGCGCCGGGTTGCGTGGTTTCGTCGTGTTTCAGGGAGCCATCCATAGCCACGATTTGTACTTGTATTGGCTGGCCAACTTCCGGGCCGGAAACCCTTATCCAATCGCTGGCGGGGTTGGGATAAACTTCCAGCGGCGCCGGGGCGTCGTCGGCATCTGCCTCGCCCGTGTCCGACACCAGGCCGCCGAAGAGCCACTTGTAAGCAGCCGGGAACTCGCGGCGCCAGAACCACTCCGAATGTTGTCCGTCGGCGGGTATCTTGAAGGCAATTTCATCGCTGCTGAATCCGGCGTCGAGCATGGCATCGGCCACTTCCTGCATATCTTGTTTCACATAGGCGGGTTCCTGTCCACCGCATAAAAAGTATGCCCGGACATTTTCGCGTTTTCCGGTAGCCAAAATCTGGGCCGCGGAGTTGTCGTTCGCAAACCAGAAAGCCGGCGAGAAAATACCGGCTTTAGAAAACCTGGCCTGATGTTCGATCAGGCCGTACATCGAAACCAAGCCGCCCATACTGCTGCCCATAAGGCCGGTGTAATTTCGTCCGGGCAGGGTGCGGTAATGCGAGTCGATATAAGGTTTAAGGGTATTCGCAATAAAGTTCATGTATTCATCCCCCTGGCCGCCGCCGTAAAGGGGATTTATCCAGGCGGAATATTCGTCGAGGCGATAAACGCCGCCGTTGTCGATGCCGACTATAATGCAGCCGTAGTCGCCCTGGGCAAACATTTCATCCATCGATTCATCCACTTCCCATTCGCCCGCAAAGCTGGTGGTGGGATCGAACAGGTTTTGCCCGTCGTGCATGTACAACACCGGATACTTTTTGGTGGAAGTCGCGTAATCGGGAGGCAGATAAAGCCATATCCGCCGGGTGCGGCTTAACTCCGGCATAAAAAAGTTGTTGTCGAGAATGGTCACGTGGGTAGTTCCTGTGTTGCCGTTCGATAAGTCTTCCCAGGAAAGAATGGCCACTTCGATGGTCTGGGGAAGGCCGGTGTAAGTGATCACGTGATCCGGCTGGAAACCGCCGCTGGCATTTCCTTCCACCGTGGCCCAGCTACCCCGCGTGAACTTGAAGCGCACCGGGCCGATGGCCGGGTGGAGGGTAATGGTGCGATGTCCGTTGGGCTGAACGGCCAGGATCATATTCGCATCGCCGGGGTTCCATCCGTTGAAAGTCCCGGCAATATAAATCTTGGCGCCGGCAGGCGTGTTGGCAGGTATGGAGGTTACTTTAATGGTTAATTGGGCCGAAATAAAGCCGGGCAATAATAATAGCGCTATTGCCCAGCATAAGGCACGCAGAGGGTACGTGTTCGGCATACGCTGGCAGTTTTTCGTTATCTCAATAGTAATGTGGCAGGTATGTGGTTATACCCAATTCACAGTTATGCTTCAAAAAAGGGAAGTGCGGGAGGTGGCAGGGGAGAGATTACGCTGCTGAATTGCAAAAAAAGTCCAATATTGGTCGCTTCAGAGCATTATGATCGGTGTAATTGCGGTTGCTAATGTCAAGCTATTCGCCAAGAATCACAAAATTTTCGACGAAAACATGGAAACGGACATTGAATTTCACAACGAACACCCCCAAACGACCGATAATCCCTGGAAAACGCTCAGCATAAAACAGGTTTACGACAACCCCTGGATCGAGGTCACGCACCGGGAGGTGATCAATCCGTCCGGCGGGCCGGGTATCTACGGCATGGTACATTTTAAAAATGTCGCCATCGGCATTGTACCGATAGATCAGGACGGATATACCTGGTTGGTGGGGCAATACCGCTACCCGCTGGAATGTTACAGCTGGGAAATTCCGGAAGGCGGCGGGCCGGCGGGCCGGCCGGTGATCGAATCGGCAAAACTGGAATTACTCGAAGAAACCGGTATCCGCGCCCGCCGCTGGACCCAGCTGTTGGAGATGCACGTATCCAATTCGGTCAGCGACGAGTATGCCATTGCCTACATCGCGCAGGAACTCGAATTCGGCGCCGCCCAGCCGGAAGAAACCGAGTTGCTGCAAATACGCCGCATGCCAATAACCGAAGCCGTGGAGATGGTGATGCGGGGAGAGATCACCGATTCGCTTTCCGTTGCCGCCCTGTTGAAAGTGAATGAATGGCTGCGAAGAGGGCTTTTGGACGTAAATTTTTTCGACGAACGTAAATAGTTCATAATGTGCTGATTATGCACATTTTATGTGTTAACGCATTGTCAATAATGACGAAAATCACTGGTCGCGCTCAAAACTGGCCATACATTTGTTAAAATTTTAAGACCGGGACATACCGCGAAAGGGTTAGTGGTGAAGAGGAAACAGAATGCCAAAAGGCAGAAGAGCGGATGAAAAAAGCCCGATCAATTGTATGGTAAATAAGCTAATTCTTTTAATTTGCATTTTGCTGCTCCCCTTTATTTTTACCCTCGACAGCAGCAATTCTTCGGCCAGCGCATCCATGAAAACCCCCGCGGTCGGTTTGGCGGCAGCCGAAGCCGGTAATATCGCCTTATTGGACGGTATGGTGGCCATGGCGCCGGCCTCTTATTCCAAACCGCTTATCCTGAAGCGGCAGGTACGCTCTTCCGTGCTGAATTTCGCCCACCCGGACACCTTGCCTTATCTTTCTTTCGATCCGGCCATGCTGAACGCCATGTACGAACAGGCCAACTACCTGCGCCGTCCGGATGTGAAAAAATACCCGGTAAAAGGTATCAGTAAAGCCGAAATGCTCAAAACGGTGGAATTGCTCCAGCAATGCCAGATCCTTCAGCCCGATGCCCTGCTCGACCGTTTTGATTTTTATCAGGTCAAAACCGACCTGAAAAACGATAAAAACGATCAGGTGCGGATCACCGGTTACTACACGCCTATTATTCAGGCCAGCCGCACCCGCACGAACGAATACACCGTGCCCATTTTGCGCCGCCCCGAACACGTGCCGTCGCCCGCCGCCATTACAGCCGGCGCGTTGGAGGGCAAAGGACTCGAACTGGCCTGGCTGCGCTCCAAAAAGGAACTGGCCAACGCTCAATTGCAAGGCTCTTGCTGGGTGGAATATCCCGATGGCAAACGAGAACACTTCGGTTTCGGCGGTTCCGTAAAAGGTCATGGCGGCAAATACGTTTTCTTTACCAAAGTAGATGAAAAAGTGCTCGGCGCCGGTTATTTCCCGCTCACCGCGGGCTACTCGGTGGCCGTCGACCCGCGTTTTATCCCGCTCGGCGCCACCTTGCTGGCAGAATTGCCCGACATGGATCCTTCCGGGAATCTGAAAGGTTACACCTACCGCATCCTGTTTGCCCAGGATCGCGGCGGCGCTATCCTGACCACCAAACGCCTGGATTTGTATAGCGGTATCGGCCAAAAAGGCCTGCAGGAAGCCTGGAAGATCAACGGCTTCGGCCGCCTGTGGCTGCTGTTGCCCAAACAATAATTGCCCTTTTCCCATGCCGCAACGCGATTTAGAGCAACTGACCCGCCAGGCCATACAAGCCGTGCGCGAAACCGCCGTTTTTCTGCAAACAGAGGTAAACCGGGTGAAGCCCGGCCAGGTAGAAGAAAAACATCTGAACGGTCTGGTCAGCTACGTGGATCGAACCGCGGAGGAAATGCTCGTGGAACGGCTGCATAAAATACTGCCGGAGGCCGCGTTTATTACAGAGGAAGAAACCGTCGAACAACGCCAAACCGCCGAACTGCAATGGATCATCGATCCGCTGGACGGCACTACCAATTATTTGTACGGATTGCCGCATTATTCCGTCAGCGTGGGCCTGCGGGCCGGCGCCGACATGATGATCGGTATCGTACATCACGTACCCAACGACGAGATGTTTTACGCCTGGCGCGACGGCGGCGCCTGGTGCAACGACGAGCCCATACAAGTCAGCCGGCGCAATACCCTGCGGCAGGCCCTGGTGGCCACGGGTTTCCCCTACCACAATTTCAGCCGGGCCGACGGCTGGTTCAAAGCCCTGCGCACCTTCATCGCCGAGGGCCGCGCCGTGCGCCGCTACGGCTCCGCCGCGCTCGACCTGGCCTACGTGGCCTGCGGGCGCTTCGATATTTTTTTTGAATACAGCCTCAACGCCTGGGATGTGGCCGGCGGCGCCCTGCTCGTGCACGAGGCCGGCGGCCGCATCAGCGATTTTTCAGGCGGCAATAATTTTGTGGATGGCGGGGAAATGCTGGCTTGTAACGCGGCGGTGTACGACGAGGCGCTGGCGATTGTGCAAGACTCCTTTTTAGGTTAAAAGGTTGCCGGGTTTCGGGTTTGCTAACTCACCGGTAGATTGCCAACCCGAAACCCGCCAACCCGAAACCCGCTAACCTCCTTAGGAAGCATAGCGCCGCTTCCGCCGCCAGAAAAACACCGCCCCGAACAGACCCAGGAACACCAGCGGCGCCCCCAGGTTGACGGCCTGCCACATCGTTTGCTCTTCCCGGGCTTTCACGGTATCCAGCAGGCGCAATTTCACTTCTTTGGAGCGGGCCTCGATCACGCCAGAGGCATCCATCAAATACTCGACGGCGTTGAGCATCAGTTCCTTATTGGCATAGGTGGCATTTTCAAAATTGTTGAAACCCAATGGGAACCACTCCTTTTGCTCCCGGTTGCGCACGAAATTGGCGGCCACGTCGCCGTCGCTGATCACGATCATGCGGGTGGGCATGCTGGAAGCGCGAAATTCGACGCCGATCTGTTTCAGGCCGGCCATCATTTCTTCGGATACCCGGTTTTCGTAATTGGAAGGGAAGGTACCTTCCAGCAGCACGCCCAGGTTTTGCGGTCCTTTGTTAAAAATATCGGGATCGGGCGGATATTTCAGGATGTCAAAATTCAGGTCGATGGGGCTGAACTGCAGGCGGCTGTATTTGCTGCTGCGCAACAGGATTGTTTTGTTCACCGGTGTTTTGGTGCGGATGGTGTCGATAGACGAGCAAAAATGCAGATCCACCCGGTCCAGGTTTTTCACCACGGGGTGACGGCCCGCGGGCAATACGGCAGGGTGGTAATACCAGGGGAACACGTCGAATTGCGGCGCGTTTCCAATTTGGCCCACTACTAATTTGATTTTGCTGCATTCCATGTCCAGCACCAGATCGGGCTGAAGCCGTACGCCGTACTTGAAGAGCATGTCTTCCAGGTTGAGGGGGTAATCGGTAGGCACAAAACGCGGTACGGTGCGCAGGCTGTCCAGACTGGCGTTCAGGCGGTCGACGAGCCAGAGCACTTTTCCGCCCTGCATGATGTACTGGTCGATCTTGAATTTGTCGCGTTCGGAAAACTCGCGCGTTGGTTTGGCCACGATCAGCAGGGCGCAGGCATCCGGTTTGATCTGTACGGAAGAATCCAGGGTGATACGCCCGGTTTCGTAAAACGGGGAAAGGCTTTGCTCCAGGTCGGCCGTTTGCAGTTCGTCCAGCTCGCCGTGCCCCCGGGTAAACAGGATGATGGGCCGGTACGGAGTGAGCAGTTTTTTGATGGCATTGGCAAATTTATATTCGAGCAGGCTGACCGAGTTGTTCACCACCACGTCGGGCATCAGGCCGGGCGACTGGCTTTCCAGCAGGTTGACCACAATTTTCCGGCTGCCGAAATGGAAAACCGCCACCGGGTAGATCAGTTGTTGTTTGCGTTCGCCCTGTTCGCTGACGCGCAAATTTATCGGCGCGATGCCCTCGTCCATCAGAGCCTGGCGGCGGGCATTGATCGCGTCGGTACTGCCTTCATTGGGGTTTTCAAACTGGTAATCGATATAACTGCTCACCGAGCGAAAATCGTCCAGCATTTCGCGGGTGGCGGTTTGCAGGCGTTTGAATCCAGCCGGGAACTCGCCATCCAGTAATATGCGTACGTAGACGCGGTCTTTTAATCCTTTGAGCAATTCCCGCGTGGGCCGGGTGAGCGTAAACCGCTTTTCCTCCGTCAGATCGAAATGCGTGTAAAAACTGTTGGCTAAAATATTGACAAACAGGATGATCCCGCAAAACAGGCCGAATTGCAATAAATCTCCTGAACGTTTGGAACGCGCCATCGGGTGCCGTTTAAGTTGTGGAAATAACGGCGCAAAGATAGCGGGTTAATGCGCATAAAATGTTTTTTAACCCGGCTAAACAGCCTCCGGGCTTCGCCCTGCCGCCGCGAACAATACCGCCATTTGCCCCCAAACCAGCGCGGCCACACGGGCGTCGTGTAAAAAATTGTTGACCAACCCATGCAGGAAAAAGCTGAACAGGCTGAGGGTAAGCGCCAGCCAGACCAGTTTTTTTTCGCGTCCGAAAAGGCGTATGCCGGCGATAAGACAGCTGCCCGCCAGCAGCAGCCAACAGATCAGCCCCGGCCATCCCGTTTCCGACAAGGCCTGCAAATACTCCGAATGCGCGCCGCCGCCCCTGCCGTAGTTGCCCGAATGACGCCGGCTGATCGGGTCGGTTATGCTGAGCCGTGTCATTTCATCCGGTTTTTGATAGAGCAAATACTGAAACTGAAAAGTGCCGGGGCCAAACCCCGTCCAGGGCCGGTCTTTTGCCATGCGTAAGGCGCAGGAATAGCGGTTCCAGCGCTCCAAAGAAGAAACATCGGCCGACAGACGGGCGCTGATTTTTTCCCGGAATATAAAACTGACAGAAACCGCCAGTAAAACGGCAAACAAAAACCAGGGCCAATATTTGCGGAAATACAAGGCTGCGCCGATAAAAACCGCCAGTAATAAACTCAGCCAGGCCGCGCGGGAAAAGATGAGGCAGAGGGAGAGGAGGAATACGATTGGTAAGGCGCGTGAGGCCCCACCCCTATCCCCTCCCCCCATGGGGAGGGGGGCTTGCTCACACGTTACCGATCTGTCCCAATTTAGGACGCTAAAAATAAACCGGGACCAAGCCCCCCTCCCCATGGGGGGAGGGGATGGGGGTGGGGCCAGCACCACCATCACCACCACCACACCATACATCGTATGATCGGCAAAAAACGGCATGGGCGCCAAATTCGCCTGGTCTGCCCGAAATTGGTAATAAACGCCGTGATGGATCAGGGCATATACTGCAACGCCGGCCAGTGAAATCGAAAACACCCGGATCAGCCCCGGCCACCAATCCGGCCACCGGTACAGACCGATAAAAAAAACGCCCCACTGCCCGGTTTCCACCAACCAATATTTCCAGGAAACCGCCGGAATGGTTGAAAAAACGGTGGTAACAGTTTGCCAGGCTATCCAGGCGAAAGAAATCCAGGCCAGGCCGGCAAATTTTAATTTACCGCCTCGCAGTACTGCCCAAATCACTCCCAACCCGCACAAGGCGATCAACGGCTCGGCAGGTACCGTCAGGTTCCAGGTTTGACCGCCCGCCCAATCCACCGACCAGGGCAACACTGCAAACAGGAACAGATAACTCCAATGGAGCCATTTAGGCGGCAATTCGTTCGTCACCGGAAAAAAGTTTTAGTCCTTGCCTATTTTATAAATTATTTGTTTTATTTTTGTTCGCAAAATATCAATATCTTGAAACAAAATCAGCCTTTTCTTCGCGGCCGCGGCGCTCAGATCAACCCGGTATCCAAATACGAAAAAATCGTGCGCGACGAGCAGCCGGTAGACTGGGCTTTGGCCGCCGCCGACTGGGAGGAGCCCGACCTCAAAACCCAATACCTCGAAACCCATCCCAAAACCATCCTCAACCGCGTGGAAAGCCCGGATATTCCCCTGGAATGGAGCATGAACCCCTACCAGGGCTGCGAACACGGTTGTATCTACTGTTATGCCCGCAATACGCACCCTTACTGGGGCTACAGCGCCGGACTCGATTTTGAACAAAAAATCCTGGTCAAGCGCAACGCCGCCGAATTGCTGGAAAAAGAATTGCAAAAAAAGTCCTGGAAAGCAGCCCCGGTTATGTTTGCCGGCAACACCGACGTGTACCAGCCCGCCGAACGCCGGTTCCGCATCACCCGCGCCTGCCTGGAAGTATTCTGGAAATACCGCCACCCGGTGGGGATTATCACCAAAAACAGCCTTGTACTGCGCGACCTGGATATTTTAAAACAATTGGCATCCGAAAACCTGAGCTCCGTGGCGATCAGCATCACCACCCTGAACGAGGAATTGCGGCAATTCCTCGAACCGCGTACCGCCACGGTCAAACAACGCCTGAAAACCGTGGAAACCCTTACCGCCAACGGCATCCCGGTGTTCGTGATGCTGGCGCCCATCATTCCCGGTCTCAACGAACACGAAATTTTCAGCATGGCCAAAGCCGTGGCCGAGCGCGGCGCCCTCGGCATAGGCTACTCCATGGTACGTCTGAACGGCGACGTGGGGCAAATTTTTGAAGACTGGCTGCGCAAAACCATGCCCGACCGGGCTGAAAAAGTGCTGAACAAGATCCGGGGCGCCCACGGCGGCAACCTCTACGACCACCGCTCCGGCGTACGTATGCGCGGCGAGGGTAAAATCGCCGGGATCATCCGCGATCAATTCCGGCTGGCAAAGGAGAAGTTTTTTGCCGGCAGGCAGATGCCGAAATACAACCTGGATTTGCATGAGCAGTTCAAATCGCCGCAGCTTAAATTGTTTTAACCACTTTCAACGCTCGCATGATTTCGCTAAATTTGCCGGAACAAACGGTTCCATATATGTCTGACACGGCTGTTCAACCTGCATCCAAGCCCAAAACCAGGCGCGCCCGCGCGGCCAAAATCCCCGCTGGCTTCGTTTACGAAGTTCTGTACGGACAGCCCATTTATTACCGCGGCTACCGCGAAGCCATTGCCAACAATTATCCTCCAGAACATGTTATGGGATCCGGAAGAAAACAAGCTTATCTGATCGATCTTTTGCTCGGGTTTTTAAAATCCGTTTTAGATCGCCAAAGATTTGCCACTGCCGTCAGCGAACCCGGCGTCAAATTTGGCAACAAGGACTTCGTCTCCAACGACATTATCATCTACAATGCGGCTGACAAGAACCGGATGTTCACCGACGAATATTTTGACTTCCCGCCCCGTGTGGTGATAGAGGTGGATACCAAGGCAGAATTGAAAGACCTGGACTGGGGCAACGAATATTATATGCACAAAACCGAACGTCTGCTCGAATTCGGCGTGGAACGGGTGATCTGGATTTTCTCCGGCATGTGTAAAATATTTTCGGCCGAAAAAGGAAAGCCCTGGATAACGGTAGATTGGGACAGCGCCGTGGAAGTACTCCCCGGCTGCACCCTCGAACTGCGACGCCTGATAGAGGCCGACGGCGTGGATGTGGACGAATTCTTCTCCAGAAAGAAGTAAGACCGCATTACCCTTTCAAACCCAGCCCCGCTTTTTCCGAAATTTCCATCATCCTGTTGATACTCTTCACACCTTGTTCGATCACCCAGTCCGGCAGAATGATCTCCGGCATCTCGTATTTCATGCACAGGTAGAGTTTTTCCATCGTATTGCGCTTCATGTGTGGGCAATCGTTGCAGGCGCAATTGTTGTTCGGCGGCGCTGGAATGAACGTTTTGTGCGGACTGGATTTTTGCATTTGGTGCAAAATGCCCGCCTCTGTGGCGACGATGTATTCCTGCGCTGAATCGCTGATGGTGTACTTCAGCAGCCCAGTGGTGCTGCCGATAAAATCGGCCATTTCGAGGATGTGCGCCTCGCATTCAGGGTGGGCAATAAACTTGGCATCGGGGTGGCGATTTTTCAATTTCACGATGCGCTCGTGGCTGAAAATCTCATGCACCATGCAAGCGCCGTTCCACAGCACCATGTCGCGCCCTGTTTTTTTGATGAGGTAAGCGCCGAGATTTTTGTCGGGCGCAAAGATGAT